>JADFHR010000036.1 GCA_022567015.1 Pseudomonadota bacterium | reverse complement strand
GCGCTGATCATGACTCATAGAGATGGCGTAGGCGGCTCGTCGGGCAGGAGGAAAGTTTCAGGCGATGCGGCGCATCGTCGAAACTTTTCGACGCCCTCCGACGGGCCGCATACGCGACCGGAACGGCGGCTTACCATGGCTTTCGGACGGCGTCGCACACGCTTCGCGATGCCCCGCATCGCCACAGCGCACGCTCCTAGCCGAAAACCTTGGCAAGCCGTCTCTATGGGTCATGATCAGCGCCCCTTGGTATAAGCCCGCGGGCCGCCGGGGCGGCGCCGGATGCCGCCTCGCATCGTCCACGGCCGGCCCGCGTCACGGTTGCCGTCCCGTTGCCGCCGCCCCATGGCCCGGTGCGCGAATATGCGCTAAAACTTAGCCCAATCCCTCTCGGACATGTGACCCAAAGCCGGTATCCGGGGAAGCACGCATGGTGACCAGCGGTTTCGCGAAGTGGGCGCGCGTCGGAGCGGCGGCCCTGCTGCCGGTCCTCGCGGTCGCCCCGGCGGCGGCCGGCGACACCGGCCCCTTGCCGCGCACCGACGGGTACGCCGCGCCGCGGCAGGAAATGGTCCGCGTCATCGAGGACATCGCGGGTCAGGCGCCGCTGTCTCCGGGACGGCGGGCCCTGTCCCCGGACGTGCTGGACGTCATGGCCGAGGTGCCCAGGCATGCCTTCGTTCCCGAGGCCCTGCGTGACCGTGCCTACGATGACCGGCCGCTCCCCATCGGTTACGGGCAGACCATTTCCCAGCCCTACATCGTGGCGTTGATGACCGATCTGCTGGAGGTCGACGGCGACGACGTGGTGCTCGAGGTCGGCACCGGGTCGGGCTATCAGGCGGCGGTCCTGGCCCCGCTTGTCAAGCACGTCTACACCATGGAAATCGTGCCGCCCCTGGCCGACCGCGCCAAGGGGCGGCTGGCCGCCGCCGGCTACGCCAACGTGACGGTCCGCACCGGCGACGGCTACTACGGCTGGCCGGCCCACGCCCCTTTCGACGGCATCATCGTCACCGCCGCCTCCAGCCACATCCCGCCGCCCCTGGTCGCCCAGCTCCGCCCCGGCGCGCGGATGGTGATTCCGGTGGGCGCCCCCTTCCTGGTCCAACACCTGGTGCTGGTGGAGAAGGATCTGGACGGCAAGGTGACGACGCGGCTTATGCTGCCGGTCGCTTTCGTGCCCTTGACCGGCGGCCACTGACCATGGCGGTCGTGGTCGCGGTTGCCCTGCTGTCGGCGGCGGCCGTCGGCTACGAGATCCTGCTCATCCGGCTGTTCTCCATCATCCTGTGGCACAACTTCGCCTTCATGATCATCAGCCTGGCGCTGTTGGGCGTCGGCGCCAGCGGCACGTTCCTGGTCTTTGCCCGGCGCTGGCTGGAGCCCCGGTTCCATCGGGCGTTCGCCGGCTTCGCCGCCGCCTTCGGAATTTCCGCCGTGGCGTGTTTCGCGCTTGCCCGGCGGGTGCCGTTCAATCCCCTGGAGGTCGTCTGGGACCTGGGCCAGCAGGCCGCCCTTCTGCAGATCTACCTGCTGCTGGCGCTGCCGTTCTTTTGCGCCGCCACCTGTGTCGGCCTCGCCCTTTCCCGGTTTCGCGAGCGCATCGGCGCCATTTACCGGGCCGACCTCATGGGCGCCGGGGCGGGCGCGTCCCTGGTTCTCCTGGCCCTGTTCGTGCTGGCGCCGGAGGACTATCTCAGGGCCCTCGGCGGCCTGGGGCTGGCGGCCGCCGCCGTGATCGCCTTCGCCGGCCCCGGCCCCAGGTGGCCGGCGGGACTGCTGGCCGCCCTGGCGCTAACCGTGCCGTTCGCCTGGCCGGGCGATTGGATCGCGCCCCGGCCTTCCCCGTACAAGGGCCTCAGCCTGGCCCTCCATGTCCCCCAGGCGCGGGTGATCGCCGAACGCTCCAGCCCCCTCGGCCTGCTCAGCGTGGTCGAAAGTCCCGCCGTCCCGTTCCGCCATGCCCCGGGCCTGAGCCTGAACGCCAAGGCCGGGCCGCCGCCCCAGTTGGGGGTGTTCACCGACGGCGACGGGCTGACCGTCATCACCCGCTTCGACGGCACCTTCGCGAAGCTCGCCTACCTGGACCAGCAGACGGCGGCGCTACCGTTCCACCTGCTCAGGCGGCCCAGGACCCTGATCCTCGGCGCCGGGGGCGGCGCCGACGTGTTGCGCGCCCTCTATCACGCGGCCCGGCAGGTGGACGCGGTGGAGATCAACCCGCAGATGGCCGACCTGGTGGGCCGGGACCTGGCCGGTTTCGCCGGCCGCCTGTTCCAGGCCCCGGGCGTGCGGCTGCACATACGCGAAGCGCGGAGCTTCGTCGAGGCCAGCGGCCAGCGCTGGGACCTGATCCACGTCGGCCTGCTCGATTCCTTCACCGCGTCCGCCGCCGGGGTGCTGGCCCTGAAGGAAAGCGCGCTCTACACGGTGGAGGCGTTCGAGGCGTACCTCGCCCGCCTCGAGCCCGGCGGCATTCTGGCCATCACCCGCTGGCTGCGGGTGCCGCCCCGGGACAGCCTGAAACTGTTCGCCACCGCCGTCGCCGCGCTCGAGGGGCTGGGCGTGGCGGCGCCGGGGGAGCGCCTCGCCCTGATACGGAGCTGGAACACGGCGACGTTGATGGTCAAGAACGGCCCGCTGACCGCCGAAGACACCGCCGCCATCCGCCGGTTCGCCGAGGCCCGCTCGTTCGACGTCTCCTATTATCCGGGCATGGCGCCCGAGGAAGCCAACCGCTTCAACCGCTGGCGCGAACCCTTTCTTTACAACGGAACGGCGGCCCTGCTGGGCCCTGGGCGGGAGCGGTTCCTCGAGGACTACAAGTTCCACATCGCCCCGGCCACCGATGACCGGCCCTACTTCTTCCGCTTCTTCAAGTGGCGCCTGTTGCCCGAAGTCCTCGCCATCAGGGGCCGGGCCGCGATGACCCTGCTCGAGGGCGGCTATCTTATCGTGGCCGCGACCCTGGCCCAGGCGGCCATGGTCAGCGCCCTGCTCATCGTCCTGCCGCTGGCCTGGATGGGACGCGGGGAGGGGGCGGCGCCGGGCGCTCCGGGACGCGGCCGGGTGGTGGTGTATTTCTTTGCCCTTGGCCTGGCGTTCCTGTTCGTCGAGATCGCGTTCATCCAGCGTTTCGTGCTTTTCCTCGGCCATCCCCTGTACGCCATCTCCGTCGTGCTGGCGGCCTTTCTGGTGTTCGCCGGTGTGGGCAGCGGATACGCGGCCCGGTTCGCCGGACACCGGGCGGCGGCCCGCATGCGGCCGATTTCCCTGGCGGTGGCCGGCATCATCGTGTTCGCGGGGGTGTATCTGGCCCTGCTGCCGGTGATCTTCGGCTGGCTGATGGCCGAAACCGATGCGGTGAAGATCCTGGTTTCGGTCGTGCTGATCGCGCCCCTGGCCTTTTTCATGGGCATGCCGTTTCCCCTTGGCCTGAGGCGCGTCGCCGACCAGGCGCCCAGCCTGGTTCCCTGGGCCTGGGGCGTGAACGGCTGTGCCTCGGTCTTGAGCGCCGTGCTGGCGAGCCTGCTCGCCACCCACGTCGGCTTCACCGTGGTCGTCGCCCTGGCCATGGGCCTTTACGGGCTCGCCGCCCTGGCGTTCGCCCGTTGAGCGCCGCGGAAATCGGCGTTCGATAGACATTCAATATAAGCGTGCGGCGGCTTTCCAAGGCTTTCGGACGGCGTCGCGCACGCTTTGCGATGCTCCCGCATCGCCACGGCGCACGCTTAAGGCCGGAAACCTTGCTCAGCCGGCTCGTCGGGCCATGATCAGCGCTCCTTGGTATAACCCCTCGGTTTAGGGAAGGGGCGGGCATCTTTACTCCCGGTTGGCACGCATGTTGCGTTCCTCTTTTGCGAGCAAGGCAAACGCCGGGAGACGCGCCATGCCGGATGGCGGAATTTGCATTTTGCGTCGCGTTGCGCGAAACGGTGGGGCTTTTTGCGCCCCGGATCGCGGAATTTTCCGATCCCCCGACAGGGCCCGGAGGTCGACAGGATTATTGGCATGACCATACCGAGAGGCCATGGCGAGACGGTTCTGGTCGTCGCCGGTGATCTGGACCTGCGCGGCCTCGCCGCGGGGTTGCTCGGCGCCCTGGGGTATCGGGTGTTGCAGGCCGGGGACGGGCCGTCGGCACTGAAAGAATTACAGCAGGCCGCGTCCGTGGACCTTCTGATCACGGACGTGGTGCTTCCCGACGCCATGACGGCCCGCGAACTGGCCGGGGAGGCCCGAGCCCTCTTCCCGGACCTGGCCGTGCTGTATAGCTCCAGCGATTCGGACGAGGCCGTCCGCCAGGTGGAACGCCTTGAAGACGGCGCGGAACTAATCGGAAGACCCTGCCACACGGGGGACCTGGCGCGGCGGGTCCGCGCCGTCCTCGGGTGGCCGCAAGCCCTGAATGTGGGCCGTTAGCCTCTCGACATAATAAAATAATAAACCGGACGCGATGCCCCGCGCCCGCGGCCCGGTATCTCAGGTGCCGTCCAGGAGAGCCGCGATCTCGTCCCGGCTGAGGGCGCGGCGCCTGAGCGCCGTCTTTTCCATGGCCGAGAAATAGAAGGACATGGCCAGGTCCAATGCGGCCTGCCTGTCCAGGGATTTCCGTCTGTCCACATCCGACCGCCTGTCGGAGAAGGCCCGGAAACAATAGGATTTCGAATCCTTATGGGGTGGGGTTTCGGCGCGAAAATCAACCCAGTCCCCGCCGCCGGCCTGCCTGTCCCGGCCGATCCGCCGTTCCCGGCCGCCGCGCCTGTCGGTCTCGGCGCGCCTGTCCCCGGCCGACTGCCGGTCATCGAATCCCTGTCCCACGAGCTCTCCATGGGAATTCATTGTCTTCGCCTCCATTATTATCGGTCGGGCTTTGGAGGTATTGTACCTTGTGGCGCGCCTGTGCCGCATCCCCCGTTTGCGGTATGGCCGCCCATTTAATCACAATATGTGCCCGCTTTTCTGCCTTAAGCCACAACATATGGGAACTGCCGGTTACACGCCCGGCAGGGCGCGGGTCCCCGCCATGGGGGACACCGGCCCGCCGTCAGTCGGCGCCGGGGGATCGCGGTGGCGTATCGGACGTCCCGTCCGCCATGCGCGGCGGCGACGAAGCGGTCAGGTACTGGCGGCGTGCCGACGGTTCGTGCAACACGCGGATCACAAGCTCGCCGATCAGCCCCAGCCCGATGAAGGCGATGCCGATCAGCATCAGGAACACACCGAGCAGGAGAAGCGGCCGGCCGCCTATGGAGGCCCCGAGGCCGAGCTTGAGAAACGTCAGATAAAGCGAGATCAGGCCGCCCGCGACCAGGGCCAGCAGGCCGACACCGCCGAAAAGGTGCAACGGCCGGTGCATGTAGCGGTGCAGGAAGCGGATCAGGATAAGGTCGAGGACAACGCGCCCGATGCGGCCGAAGCCGTACTTGGACTGCCCGTACCTGCGCCGGTGGTGGGCGACCTCGGTCTCCACCACCCGGGCCCCCACTTCCGCCAGGAGGGCGGGCAGGAAGCGGTGCATCTCGCCGTAGATGCGGATGTGATCGAGAAGCGCGCGGCGATAGAGCTTGAGCCCGCAGCCGTAATCTCTGAGGACGACGCCGGTGATGCGCGAGATGATCATGTTGGCGGCCTGCGAGGCCCAGACGCGCGGTTTGCCGTCCTTGCGCTCCTTGCGCCACCCGGAAACCAGGTCTGCGCCGGTCCGCTCCATCACCTCGAGCAGGCGCACGATGTCGGCCGGATCATTCTGCAGGTCCCCGTCCAGGGTCACCACGATGCGCCCGCGGCTTTTGTCGAACCCGGCCTGGAGCGCCGTCGATTGCCCGTAGTTGCGCAACAGGAAAACGCCGCGGACGGCGCCGTGGGCGGCTTCGGCCTCGGCGATGGCCCGCGCGGTGCCGTCCGTGGACCCGTCGTCGACGAGCACGATCTCGAAGGTTCGCCCGGTGGCGCCAAGACCGTCGATGAGGCGCTCCACCAGCTCCGCGACCGACCGTTCTTCGTTGTAAAGGGGGACGACGGCGGACAGGTCCAGGCCGGCCTCGCCTCCGGCGTCCGTTTCCGGCGATGCCTTGCTCATGGGATCGGTGTCTGGCACCGCCGCCTCCCCTGTTGCGCGCGATGGCTGCCTTGCCGGGTGCGATGACGGGACATAGTATCGTATCGCACCGGGCCCATGAAAGGACGCTCAGGTGCACCTGCCCTTATTTTCCCGTACCACCATGTAGGCCAGACGGACGATCCGGCCGCCGGACCGGGCCATCGGGGCCTCGGCGAAATACACCGGCTCGTCCGTGCGGAACCGGGTGCCGAAGCGGGTCGCCGCGCGTTCCATCATGTGGGGCTTGACGTCGGCGAGCGGCCCGATGGTGGTGTTCCACACCACCAGGCAGTCGCCCGTTGACGTCCGCGCCGGCGGCCGGAAGGGCAGAAACCGCCGGTCGACGACGCGGGATTCGGGAAAATAGACGCGCAGGTTGCCGCCGATCTGGTTGGGGTAGTCCAGGGCGACGATCGTGCCCCCGGTGAACCCGCCGGCGCGGATCTGCGCGGCCAGATCGGCGTAGGGTATGAACAGGTTGCATTTCTTGCAATCCAGCGGCGCGACCGCGAAGCGCACGCCCATCGCCACGACGACCGCGACGGCAAGCACGGACACGACCCCGGCGAAGCGCTCCACAACCCGTTGCGGCGGGCCCACGGCCTGGACGCGGGCAAACACGTAGATGGGAAACCCGACCAGCACCATCATCCAGTGGGTGCGAACCTCGCTCACCTGGAAGGCAAGGATTGCGGCCACGCCGAAACCGGCGAAGGCGAGAAAGAACACCTCGAACAGACGGCGCCGCCGGGCCGCTTCATCGCCGGTGGCGGAGGTGGCGAGGGGAAGGAAGGCCCCGGGAAAGAAAACCAGGAACAGGATCAGCAACGGCGAAAGGAAGGCAAGGGTGCGGTACACCGCGCTCGACAGACCCCATGCGACGGCTGTGAGGTATCCGCCCCCGTGGATGTCCGGCGGGGCGACGTCGGCGACGGCGGCGAAACCGCCGGCGCTTGTCAACGCCCAGTAATAGTGAGGGCCGGCGACCACCGCGGCGACGGCAAGGGCAACCAGTCCCCTGGCCGAGAACAGCCTGGCCCTGAGCCCCGGATGGACGGCGCAGGCGACGGCCATGGGGGCGAGGAAGAGCACGTAATTGTATTTCGAGAGCAATCCCAACCCGACCGCGAGGCCGAGCGCCGCCTGCCCGGCGATCGTATTTCCGCGCTCGAGGCGCAGCACCGCATAAAGGGTCGCCGCACACAGCGCCGCCAGCAGCACGGTATTGCTGTAGTTCATCACCGATTCCCAGCCCACGTTGTAAATGCCAAGGGCCGCAATCGCCGACAGCACGGCCAGGCGCTGTTCCCTGAGAAGCAGATAGGCGGACCGGTACAGAAAGGCGTACATGGCAAACAGGGCCGAGAACTTGACCACCGAAACGGCGGGTATGCCGACGCCAAGGACCCACTGGCTGGCCAGCACCAGCCAGGTGTAAAGGGGCGGTTGTTTCGGCTTGTAGCCCCAGGCGAACGCCTGGGCGAAGAACAGCTGTTCCGCGTCGTCCTCGGAAGCGCCGGGAAAGAGATAGGCGCGGACCACGAACAGCACGATCAGGTAGGCCGCCAGGCAGAGGTGGAACCCGCGGGGCGACAACAGCACCCGGGCATTCCCCGAAATCGCCTTCGCCAGCATCGGTCCGCCGGCCTATCGCCCCTGGCGGGACGGGTCCCCGCCCGCACCTGAACGGGATCGCGTCCCCGCCTTCCCCGGGAAACGGGAAGACACGGGCATTCCTTTGCCGCAAAATGACCTTATGGACACGACCACCGCCTGGATTTTCGTCATCGTATTCTGGCTGGCGCCGATCGTCCACGTGGCCACATCTCCCAGGAGCGGCCCCGCGCGCCCGCCCGAAGGCGCGCGCTGCCCGTTCGGTCCGCGCGTCGGCTGGCTGGTTATCGTCGTCCTGCTCGGCGCCGTCGGCTGGTTGTTGTTTATGAACGCGAAATTCCGCCGCCGCGCGGCGGCGGACCGTAAAGGCGGTTGAGACGGTATCGTCGAAGGGCACCCCCGGGCAGGGGCGGTTTGGGCCGTCGGCCGGTCCCTATTCCGTCACGTGCGTCGGTCCGGCGTTTCACGCCGGTTCGAAGGTTTCCGCCGGTCCGCGAATTTCCGCCTGTCCCGTATGCGCCGTCTCTCGTCTCCCGAGCGCTTCTCCGACCCTTCGAAATCCCCGGTGAATTGCCGCCTGTCCCGGCCCAACCGTCTTTCCTGGCCGGCGCGCCGGGGACCGAACTTGCCCTTGAATCCCCCTCCCTTGTCCTTAACCATCCGCAACTCCTCATCCGGCGCGGGCGCGATCATGCGACGCGCAACAATATATTTACAACCACGGCGCGGCAAGTCCCTCTCAGGCGCTCCTTCCGTTTCCCGGCTCCGCGCCCCCGGTGATCTTGTCTGCCCAACGTCTGTCCTCTAAAGTCCGTCGTTCGCGGAACACCACATCACAGCTCACATTCGAGGGAGCGGACCCCATGGACAAAGCCGTCGTCGCCCAGAAATCGCCGTTCGCCGTCGAAATCACGGCCGGCGTGACCTATTACTGGTGCCGGTGCGGGCGTAGCGCCAAGCAGCCCTGGTGCGACGGCAGCCACAAGGACACCGGCTTCACGCCGGTGAGCTTCGTGGCCGAGGAAACGAAAACGGTTTCCATGTGCGGCTGCAAGTCGACCGGGAACCAGCCGTTTTGCGACGGCACCCATTCCTCGCTGTGACATTCCCCGGGACCGCCGCCGCAATTCCGGGCCGGGCCGCGGCAATTTTGCTTCTCGCCGTGGCCGCGTGCACCGTGTTCCAGGAGGAAGAACCGCCGCCCCCCTGCCCGCGCATCTCGATCCTTGGGGATGCCGCCACGCTTACCAAGTTCCGCCCGGGGCCGGGCAAGGATCTCACCGATGTCCTGTACGAAGGCGTGGTCAGCGGCGTCAATG
Organism: Pseudomonadota bacterium; assembly: GCA_022567015.1. Taxonomy (GTDB): domain Bacteria; phylum Pseudomonadota; class Alphaproteobacteria; order Rhodospirillales; family 2-02-FULL-58-16; genus JACZQZ01. The sequence goes on along the minus strand of JADFHR010000036.1, from coordinate 8,015 downwards.
GGAGCTGCGTCTACGCCAACGATGGAAAAAGGGCGAGCGGGGCGCTTTCGATGAAAGTCTCCCTGGTCATCGAGGCGGCGCGCGGACCCGCCAACCGCGACGGCCGGGCGGCGTTCCCCTATTTCGTCGGCATCACCGATTCGTCGCGCAATGTCCTGAACAAGCAGCGTTTCAACATCACCGTGGTGTTCCCGGGCAACCGCACCCGCCTCGTCGTTACCGACAATCCCGTGGTCCTGGAAATTCCGATGAAGGCGGGCCAGAGCTGGCAGGACTTCGATATCTTCGTTGGTTTCCAACTGTCGCGCGCGGAACTGGAATACAACCGGCGTGCACGGAGGTCCGTCCGCTGAACGCGGAATCCCCCGGTTATTGACCTTCGACCGGGAGGGGGTAAACTGTTTTGCCACCGGAGAGGTGAACATCCGACGCACAAAATGACGATTGCATAAGGTTCCTCAGTAGACCGCTGCGGGAGAGACCGGCCGGGGGTCGATGGCCGGCGCCGAAGGAGCAACCGCCCCGGAAACTCTCAGGCAAACGGACCGCAGGGCGATGAGGCTCTGGAGAGCAGGCGCACGGAGCTTAAGCCGCCGGGCGCCTCACCGAAGATGTAACCCGGACCGCACGTGGGCCGGGGAATCTTTCAGGTTCCGAGACAGAGGGGGCATTCGCCGGCCTATAATTCCGGGCCGAACGTGCCTGCGAACTTGTTGGAGAACCGCGTGAACGACATCCAGGGCCGAGACCTCGAACAAACACCTCTTTACGCCCTGCACCGCGAACGGGGCGCCAGGATGGTGCCGGTTGCCGGCTACGAAATGCCGGTGCAGTACCAGGGCATTATCGCCGAACACCTGCATACGCGTGAAAACGCGGCGCTGTTCGACGTCTCCCACATGGGCCAGGTCATCCTGCGCGGGGAAGACGTGGCCGCGGCCCTGGAGACCCTCGTGCCCGGCGACCTCCAGGAATTGCCTGTCGGCAAGGCCCGCTACACCGTTCTTACCAACGACCGGGGCGGCATCATCGACGATCTGATGGTGACCCACGGCGGCGACCACCTGTTCGTGATCCTCAACGCCGCCTGCAAGGAAAAGGACCTGGCCCATTTCGAGGCCCATATCGGCGGGCGGTGCAAAATAGAGGTCCTGTCGGACCGGGCGCTGCTGGCCCTGCAGGGACCGGCGGCGGTGACCGTGCTGGCGCGCCTGGCGCCGCCGTGCCGTCACATGCTTTTCATGACGGGCGCGACTTTGACCCTGGCCGACGTGCCGTGTTTCGTCATCCGTTCCGGGTACACCGGCGAGGACGGATTCGAGATCTCGGTCCCCGCCGAGGAGGCGGAGCGCCTGGCCCGCCTGCTCCTCGATGAGCCGGAGGTCAGGCTGGCGGGGTTCGGCGCCCGCGATTCCCTGCGCCTGGAAGCCGGTTTGTGCCTGTACGGCAACGACATCGACGAAACCACCACGCCCGTGGAGGCGGGGCTGTCCTGGGCCATCGGCAAGCGCCGCCGTGCCGAGGGCGGCTTCCCCGGCGCCGCCGTCATCGCCCGCCAGCTGGCCGAGGGCGTGGAGCGCAAACGGGTCGGGTTGCGCGCGGAAGGAAAAATCCCGGCCCGCGCCCACGCGCCGATCACCGAGCCCGACGGCGCCGAAGGCGGTCCCGTCATCGGCGAGGTCACCAGCGGCGGGTACGGCCCGACCGTTGGCGGCCCCGTGGCCATGGGCTACGTAAAGGCCGGGCGTGCACGCGCCGGCACCCCGGTCAGCCTGATGGTGCGCGGCAAGGCGCTGGCGGCCCGCGTGGCGAAGCTGCCGTTCGTCGAACACCGGTATTTCAAAAGATAGGGAAAAGCGAGGCCTCCATGGGAATCGTGCGATACACCAAGGAACATGAGTGGATCCGCGTCGAGGACGGCGTGGGCGTCGTCGGCATCACCAAGTACGCCCAGGAACAGCTCGGCGACATCGTCTATGTGGAACTGCCCGAGGTGGGCGCCGGGATGACGAAGGGCGCGGAAGCGGCCGTGGTCGAATCCGTCAAGGCGGCGAGCGAGATTTACGCTCCCGTGGGCGGCGAGGTCACGGAGGTCAACCAAAACCTCGCCGACAACCCGGGCACGGTCAACACCGACGCCATGGGCGAAGGCTGGTTCTTCAAGATGAGGATCGCCGACACCGACGAGGTGGATCGCCTCATGGACGGGGTCGCTTACCAGGAATACGTCGAGAGCCTTTCGTAATGCGCTACCTGCCACTCACCGACGGCGACCGCCGCGAGATGCTGGCCGCCATCGGTGTCGGCTCTGTCGACGATCTGTTCGTCGACGTTCCCCGGGAGGCGCGGCGGGACGGGCCCGTCGATCTGCCCGAACACCTGGGCGAGATGGAGGTGGAGCGCGCGTTCGCCGCCATGGCGGCGAGGAACCTGAGTACCGCCGACGTGCCGTCCTTCCTCGGCGCCGGCGCCTATGGTCATCATGTGCCCGCCGCCGTCGACCACCTGATCCAACGGGGAGAGTTCCTGACGTCGTATACCCCCTATCAGCCGGAAGTCTCCCAGGGCACCCTTGCCTATTTGTTCGAATTCCAGACACAGGTGGCGTTGATTACCGGGATGGAGGTCGCCAACGCCTCCCTGTACGACGGGGCCACGGCCTGCGCCGAAGCGGTGACCATGGCGGCGCGCATCACCAAACGCAAAAAGGTGGTGCTGTCGGGCGGGCTTCATCCCCACTACCGGGAGGTGACGGAGACCATGACCCGGTTCCTCGGCATCGAGATGGCGGCCGCCGGGCCCGACTGGCGGGGCGGCGAAGACCTGGCCTCGGGCGTGGACGACGGGACCGCCTGCGTGGTCGTCCAGAACCCGGCCTTTTTCGGCCACCTGACGGATTTCGCCCCCCTCGCCGAAGCGTGCCACGCCGCCGGGGCACTGTTGGTGGTGGTGGTCACGGAGGTCGTGTCCCTGGGCGCGGTCAGGCCCCCGGGCGAGATGGGCGCCGACATCGTCGCCGTCGAGGGCCAGTCCCTGGGCAACGCGCTCAACTTCGGCGGCCCGACGGTGGGTGTGCTGGCGGCGCGGCAAAAGCACCTGCGCCAGATGCCGGGGCGCCTGGTCGGCGAAACCACCGACGTGGACGGGCGCCGGGGCTTCGTGCTGACTCTCTCGACCCGCGAGCAGCACATCCGCCGGGAGAAGGCGACCAGCAACATCTGCACCAATGCCGGCCTGTGCGCGCTGGCCTTCACCATACACCTCACCCTGTTGGGCGAGGTGGGGTTCGCCCGCCTGGCGGCGCTCAATCACGCCGGCGCGGTACGGCTGGCGGACAGGCTCGCCGGCATCGACGGCATCGACGTGGTCAACGACACCTTCTTCAACGAGTTCACCATCCGCCTGCCCAAGCCCGCCGTGGCCGTGGTGGACGCGCTGGCGGACAGGAAAATCCTTGGCGGCGTGCCGGTGGCGCGCCTAATTCCGGGCCGCGCCGAGCTTGAGCACCTGCTTCTGGTGGCGGTGACCGAGGCCAGCACCGAAGCCCACATCGACGCGCTGACGGAAGCGCTCCGGGAGGTGCTGTGATGGCCGACGTGGACGCCACCCTCACCGGAAACCGCGGCCTGGCCCTGGAAGAAGCCGTGATCTTCGAGCAGGATTCGCCGGGCCTCTCGGGCGTCGATCTGCCGCAGCCGGTCCCGGGAAACGACCGCCTCGGCGGGCTCGGGCGCAGCGGCGCCATCGGCCTGCCGGGCCTGTCCGAGCCCCAGGTGGTGCGCCACTATCTGCGCCTCAGCCGGATGAACTACGGCATCGACAGCGGCCTCTACCCCCTGGGCTCGTGCACCATGAAATACAATCCCCGGCTCAATGAGCGGCTGGCGCGCCTGCCCGGCCTTGGCGGCCTCCATCCGCTGCAGCCGATAAGCACCGTGCAGGGGGCCCTGGAGCTGATGGACGCCTGCGCCCACTGGCTGAAGGTGCTCACCGGCTTGCCGGGGATCACCATGGCGCCGGCGGCGGGCGCGCACGGTGAGCTCGTCGGCCTGATGACCATCCGCGCCGCCCTCGAAGCCCGGGGCGACGCCCGCAAGCGCGTGCTGGTGCCCGAATCCGCCCATGGCACCAACCCGGCCAGCGCCCACGCCTGCGGCTATGCGGTCGAGTCCATCGCCGCCAACGTACGCGGCCGGGTCGATGTGGGCGCGCTGAAGGCGAAGCTGGACGCGGACGTGGCCGCCATCATGCTGACCAACCCCAACACCTGCGGCCTGTTCGAAAACGACATCATCGAAATCGCCGACGCGGTGCACGACGCGGGCGCCTTCTTCTACTGCGACGGGGCCAACTTCAACGCCATCGTCGGGCGCGTCCGGCCGGGGGACCTGGGCATCGACTGCATGCACCTGAACCTGCACAAAACGTTTTCGACGCCCCACGGAGGCGGCGGCCCGGGCAGCGGGCCGGTGGTGCTGTCGGCGCCGCTGGTGCCCTATGCGCCGCTGCCCATGGTCGAGCGGCGCGGCGACGGCTTCGCCCTGGTCGAGCACGCGGGCGACTCGAGCGCCCATCCGCTCGGGCGCGTCAAGGGCTTCCACGGCCAGTTCGGCATGATGGTGAGGGCGCTGGCGTACATGATGAGCCTGGGCTCGGACGGGCTCAGGCAGGTGGCCGAGGACGCCGTGCTGAACGCCAATTACCTCTTGGCGCGCCTCAAGGACACCCTGAGCCTGCCGTTCGAAGGGCCGTGCATGCACGAGGTGTTGTTCGACGATTCCTTCCTCAAGGATACCGGGGTCACCACGCTGGACTTCGCCAAGGCGATGATCGACGAGGGCTTCCACCCGATGACCATGTACTTTCCCCTGGTCGTCCACGGCGCCCTGCTCATGGAGCCCACCGAAACCGAAAGCAAGGCCACCCTGGACCAGTTCATCGAAACGGTGAAGGGGTTGGCCGAGCGCGCCAGGGCGGGCGATGCCAGGCACTTCAAGGACGCGCCGCGGTTGACACCTAGGCGCCGTCTGGACGAAACGGCGGCGGCGCGCAACCCGGTCCTGGTGTGGCGCCCGCCGCCCCCGCAGGCCGCGGAATAGGGCGCCGGCGCGGCCCGGAGAATCGAAAAAACGGGTTGCCGCCGGGCGCCGGTTGAGGCACTGCTGAGCCATGGCCTATATGGTCAAGGAAATCTATTACACCCTCCAGGGCGAAGGCGCCCAGACGGGCCGGCCCGCGGTGTTCTGCCGGTTCGCCGGGTGCAACCTGTGGTCCGGCAACGAAGCGGACCGGGCGGCCGCCACGTGCGGGTTCTGCGACACCGACTTCGTCGGCACCGACGGGCCGGGCGGCGGCGCCTTCCCGACGGCCCGGGCACTGGGCCACGCGGTGCGCGCCAAGTGGCCCGCGGCGGCGGGCGGCCGCTCACTTGTCGTGTGCACGGGCGGCGAGCCGCTCCTGCAACTGGACGAGGCGCTGGTGGAGGCGCTGCACGACGCCGGCCTGGAGATCGCCATCGAGACCAACGGCACCCGGCCCGCGCCCCCGGGCGTCGATTGGATTTGCGTCAGTCCCAAGGCCGGCGCCGAGCTGGTGCTGGCCGGGGGGGACGAGCTGAAACTCATCTACCCGCAGGAAGGCGCCGAGCCGGAGAGGTTCGCCGGCCTCGCGTTCCGCCACTTCTTCCTGCAGCCCATGGACGGGCCGGAGCGCGACGCGAACACGGCGCTCGCCGTGCAATACTGCCTGGAGCACCCGCAATGGCGCCTCAGCCTGCAAACCCACAAGTACCTGGGCATCCCCTGACAAGGAGGACGGCGCCCGTGACGTGTTTCGCCGGATTGGACCTGTCGTTGGAAGAGGCTTCCGTCAGCATCGTCGACGGGGCCGGGACCGGGATATGAGCTGCGCCGCCGTCATGCTCCAGGGCACCGGGTCCGAGGTGGGCAAATCGCTGCTCGTCGCCGGCCTCGGCCGGGCCTGCGCCAGACGCGGCCTGCGGGTCCGCCCGTTCAAGCCGCAGAACATGTCCAACAATGCCGCCGTGACCCCGGACGGCAGAGAGATCGGGCGGGCCCAGGCCATGCAGGCGCGCGCCTGCGGCGTGCCGTTCAGTGTCGACATGAACCCGGTCCTGCTCAAGCCGCAGACGGACCTCGGGGCCCAGGTCATCGTTCACGGCAGGGTCTGGCGCACCGCCGGGGCCGGCGCATACCAGGCGCTGGAAGGGGAGCTGCTGGGCAAGATGCTGGAGAGCTTCGCGCGGCTCGGCTCCGGCGCCGACCTGATCCTCATCGAAGGGGCCGGCAGCCCCGCCGAGATCAACCTGCCCGGTGCCGACATCGCCAACATGGGCTTCGCCGACGCCGCCGATGTGCCGGTCGTCCTTGTCGGAGACATCGAGCGCGGCGGGGTCATCGCCAGCATCGTCGGCACCCTGGCCCTGCTGGCGCCGGCCCACGGCGCCCGCCTCAAGGGATACATCGTCAACAAGTTCCACGGCGATCCCCGCCTGTTCGACGGCGGACTGCGGGCGATCGGCGAACGCACGGGCCTGCAATGCCTGGGCGTGGTGCCCTATTTCACCGATGCCCGGCGCCTGCCGGCGGAGGATGCGGTGACGGTGGAGGCGCACCAGCCGGCGGCGAACCGGCCCATCCGCATCACCGTCCCCGTCTTCCCGCGGATCGCCAATTTCGACGATTTCGATCCCCTGATCGCCGAGCCCGACGTGTCCGTGGACATGGTGAAGGCGCCCCGGGCCCTGCCCGGGGACGCCGACCTCATCGTGCTTCCCGGCTCGAAGGCGACACTGGCCGATCTCGCCTTCGTGCGCGAGGTCGGCTGGGACGTGGACATCGTCGCCCATTGGCGCCGGGGCGGCGCCGTGCTCGGCATCTGCGGCGGCTACCAGATGCTGGGCCAGCGGATCGGCGATGCGGACGGTATCGAGGGCAGGCCCGGCAACGCCCCCGGCCTTGGCCTGCTCGACGTGGAGACCGAGCTCAGCGCCGGCAAGACCCTGACCCGGGTCGCGGGCACGGAGCCGGCCTCGGGCGAGCCGGTGGCGGGCTACGAAATGCACATCGGCCGGACGACCGGCCCCGACACCGGACGGCCCATGCTCGACCTTGAAACCGGGGCCGACGGCGCGATCTCGGCGGACGGCCGCTGGGGCGCGGCCGGGGGTACGCACCCGACGAAGAAAGCGGCCATGGCGCTCGTCTACGACCTGGACGTCGCGGGTGAGCCTTACGCGCGCCTGGGACCCCACGACGGCCGCCTCAACGGCCTGGCCTTCAGCTCCGACGCGCGTTGGCTGGCTACGGTGTCCGGTGGGAAGAAGGGGGACAGTTTTCAGTTGGCCCTGTTCGACCTCCAAACCGACGCCCAGCTCGCGCGACTTTCGCTGAACGTCCGGATCAACCGCGTCGAGTTCGCGCCGGACGACCAGGGATTTATCACGCGCATGACAATAGGACAGTAGCGGTTTTTCGAGAGAATGACAGGTGCGCGCTTCCAAGTTAGGATTCGTCGGTCTGTCGGTCCCATGGCTTGTGATTTGCGCCGCAGTTTCGCTCCCGTCCTACGGAATCCATGAAGACAACGACGGGCAAGATCCCGCCGACTTGGTGATTTCCTATTTCCAAACCGATGATGCTGCGGTGCGCGACGGGATCGCCAAGGCGATCGGCAAGTCTTTCGGCGGTTCGATCGATCGTGTCGCTCAAGCCGTTCGGGATGCGCGGCTTTGGCAGGCCATTCCAGATCGTGTCGGAGCATTGTCATTTAAGTCAAAGACCGGAGGAATGGTCCGGGTCAACTATCAACTCCCGTATCGTTACGATTCTTCGATCGCTTGGCCGGTCATTCTCATTGACAGCGAAGAGGCCCCGTCATCTTCGCTGGCGCACGTGTCAAACCAACTTGGCGATTTTGCGGATGGATTCATCCTCGTTTGTCCCAATAACTGGCTCGGTGGTTCGTTCGATCAATCGCCGGCGACCGCCGCCGAT
>JADFHR010000035.1 GCA_022567015.1 Pseudomonadota bacterium | reverse complement strand
AAACCACGGTACCTGGCTACGTTGTGGTAAATGAACGCGGTGGCCTTCCCCACCCGGTAGAACAACAGAGAGGGTGTTCCCACAAGCGCCGCCTCCAGAGTCGCCGTGCCGGAAGCAATGACGGCCAGATCCGCCCATTCCATCGCTTCCGTAGCGGCTGCCTCCTGAAACAGGATTCTCTTGTCCGGGAACAGCGCCTTCATGCAGGCGAGGTCCACGGTGCTCGCCACCGGCATCCGCACCTCCATTGTCGGATACTCGGCCCAAAGGCGTTTCAGGAGCTTGTTCACCAGTTCCCGGTGATATTTCAATTCTCCCCGGCGGCTGCCCGGAAGTACCGCCAGACGGGGGGCGGCAACCACTTCATGCTGGGGGCGATAACTCCCTCTGACCCGAACGCGATCCAGAAGCGGATGCCCCACGAACTCGACCGGAACCCCGGCCCTTTCGTAAAAGGCCTTCTCAAAGGGAAAAACCACCAGCATCTTATCCACGCAACGGCGGAGCTTATGCACCCGGTTCTTTCTCCAGGCCCACACCTGCGGAGAAATATAATAGACCACGGGGATTCCGCGCCGTTTGAGCTGCCTGGCGAGGAAAAGGTTGAAGTCCGGGAGATCCATCAGCACGGCGCAATCCGGCTTGCGTTTATCCACGGCCTTAATAAGATCCCGGTAGGCCCGGAGAACCCCTCCGGCTTTTCCAATCCAATCAAAAAGACCGACGATATTCAGGTTCGAGGCGTTGGCTCGAATGTCCATTCCCTCGGCGGCAAGCTCCCGGGAGCCCATTCCAAAGCCATGTACATTGCCGTGCCTTTTGCGGATTGCCCGAAAAAGAGCCGCCCCGTGGGCATCGGACGAGGCTTCCCCGCAAGAAAAGAAAATATCCAGACTCACGCCCTCGGCTCCAGTCTTCCCGGAGCCTGAAACGCGGCGGCTCCCTTGGAGGGGCGCTCGAGACTCCGCTCCCGAATCAGTTTCGCTATCCGCAAAGCTCTCAGTCCGTCTTCTCCGGAGACCACCGGCCGGCCGCCGCCGGCCGCCTAAGCCGTCGCCTAAGCCGCCGCCTTCAGACCCAGCCGGCTCCACACCTCCTTGAGCGCGGCGATCAGGTGGTCCATGTCGGCGTCCGTGTGCAGCGGGCCCGGCGTGAACCGCAGGCGTTCGCTGCCGCGCTCCACCGTCGGATAGTTGATGGGCTGGACGTAGATTGCGTGGCGGTCCATGAGTTCGTCGCTGGCCGCTTTGCACAGGCGCGCATCCCCCACCATCACCGGAACGATGTGGCTGACCGTGGGCAGGAAGGGGATGGCCGCTTCGCGCAGGCGCCGCTTCAACGCCGCCGCGCGCTCCTGGTGCTTTTCGCGCAGATCGTTGTGCTCCTTGAGGTAGCGCACGCTGGCCAGGGCCGCGGCGGCGACGCCGGGCGGCATGGCGGTGGAGAAGATGAAACCGGAGCCGTAGGAGCGGACGAAATCGCACATGGCGGCGGAGCCGGCGATATAGCCGCCGACCACGCCGAAGGCCTTGGCCAGGGTCCCCTGGATGATGGTGATGCGGTGCATGTGTCCGTCGCGCTCGGCGACACCGGCGCCGCGCTCGCCGTACAGGCCGACCGCGTGGACCTCGTCCAGGAACGTCATCGCGTTGTGTTTCTCGGCCACGTCGACCATCTCTCCGATGGGCGCGATGTCGCCGTCCATGGAATAGACCGATTCGAACACCACCAGCTTGGCCCGCCCGGGCTCGTATTCGCCCAGCAGGCGGTCCAGGTGCGCCACGTCGTTGTGCTTGAAGATCCGCTTTTCGGCCTTGGAGTGGCGGATGCCCTCGATCATCGAGTTGTGGTTTTTTTCGTCCGACAGGATGACGCACTCGGGCACCATGGCGCCGATGGTGCTGAGCGCGGTCATGTTCGCCATCCATCCGGAGCCGAACAAAAGGGCCTCCTCCGTGCGGTGGAGATCGGCCAGCTCGCGCTCCAACAGGACGTGATAGTGGTTGGTGCCCGAGATGTTGCGGGTGCCGCCGGCGCCGGCGCCGCATTTGTCGAGCGCCTCGTGCATGGCGGCGAGCACCACGGGATGCTGACCCATGCCCAGGTAATCGTTGGCGCACCAGACGGTGACTTCCGAGACCTCGCCGTCGCGGTAGCTCCTGGCCCGCGGGAAATCGCCCGCCTTGCGTTCCAGATCGGCGAAGACGCGATAGCGGCCTTCCGTTTTCAGGACGGCGATCTTGTCGGCGAAGAACTTCTCATAATCCATAACGGGACCCTCCCCGGGACCGTCCTGCATTACTTTTGTCCCGGCGTATTTGCAATTATCCTAATGGATTAAGCCCGGCCGCCGCAACCTTGGCGCGGCCGGGCGCCGTTTTCGCATTTCCTCACACCAGACCCTGCTCGGCGGCCCAGGCCTCGGTTTCGTCGAGCGCGCGGCCGAAACTTGCCAGCATTTCCTCGATTTCGCCCACCGTGATGACCAGGGGCGGCGAGAACGCGATGGCATCGCCCAGCGCCCGCGTGATCAGGCCGTGCCGGTGGGCGCGCTTGACCAGATAGGGCCCGACGCCGGCGCCGGGGTCGAAGGGCTCGCCGGTTTCCTTCTGCCGGACCAGTTCCACCGCTCCCACCAGGCCGATGCCGCGCACCTCGCCCACCAGGGGATGGCCGGCGAAGCGCCTGAGGCCGTCCTGCAGGTGGGGGCTGACGGCGCGCACCTGGCGGACGATGTCCCGTTCCTCGTAGATTTTCAGGGTCTCCAGGGCCACCGCCGCGGCCACCGGGTGGCCCGAGTAGGTGAAACCGTGGCCGAAGACCCCGATCTTGGCGCTCTCGTCCACCATCGCCTGGTAGATGGGTTCGGACACCAGCAGCGCCGAGATGGGCACATAGCCCGACGACAGCGCCTTGGCGACGGTGATCATGTCGGGACGCAGATCGAAGGTCTCGGACCCCCACATGTTGCCGGTGCGCCCGAAGCCGCAGATCACCTCGTCGACGATGAACAGCACGTCGTATTTCTTCAGCACCGACTGGATCTTCTCGAAGTAGGTGGGCGGCGGCACGATGACGCCGCCGGCGCCCATCACCGGTTCGGCGATGAAGGCGGCGACCGTCTCCGGGTCTTCCTCGACGATCAGTTTCTCCAGGTTCTCGGCGCAGCGGGTGGCGAAGGCCTCCTCGCTCTCGCCGGCCCGGGCGAAGCGGTAGTAATGGGGGCAGTCGGTGTGCAGGATGCGCGGGATCGGCAGGTCGAAGTCCTCGTGGGCGGTGGGCAGTCCGGTGAGGCTGGCGGCGGCCACGGAGACCCCGTGATACGCCTTGTGGCGCGAGATGATCTTCTTTTTGTTCGGCCGGCCGACGGCGTTGTTGTAGTACCAGACCAGCTTGACCGCGGTGTCGTTGGCCTCCGAGCCCGAGTTGGCGAAGAACACCTTGGACATGGGCACCGGGGCCATGCCGACAAGCTTCTCGGCCAGGTCGATGATGGTGTCGGAGACGTTGCCGCCGAAACCGTGGTAGAACGACAACCGGCGCATCTGGTCCGCGGCGGCCTCGACCAGTCGCTCCTCGCCGAACCCGAGGGACACGCACCACAGCCCCGCCAGACCCTCGATGTAGCCCTTGCCGGTCTCGTCGAACACGCGCACGCCCTTGCCCCGGGTGATGACCAGCGGGCCTTCCGTCTGCAGGAGCTTCAGGTTGGTGAACGGATGCAGGTGGTACGCCACGTCCCGGGCGGCCGCCGATGTGCCAATGGGATTCACGGCATTATTCTCCTCGCCCGCGGCGCGCGGGGCGCCCATGTTTGCCGAAGGTCGGGGTCCGTACTTTGACGGAGGTCAACCGCAGTTGCAATTTTCATCGGCTCCGGGGGGAAAGGAAAACATCGGAAACCGGGCCTTGTATCACGAAAGCCGTCCCCCGCCTCGGCCCGGGAGGGAAGGGGGACTCCTGTATCCAACCACCAGGACACAAAGGCACCAAGACGTCTTCGCCCGCTCTCTCCCCTGGTGTCTGTGTGGTGAACGAAACCTCTCATAGCAATGTGGGTCGGTCCCTCCTTCTTTGCCATGTGCCCGTCTGCGTCCCTTTGAGTCCTCCGCGTTGAAATTCGAAACGCAGAGGACGCGGAGGACCGCAGAGGATTTTAAAAAGAAATAATTAAACGTTCTCTTTTCCTTGGTGTCTTGGTGGTGAACGGGGTCTTTCTTTTCCTCCGCGTTCCTCTGCGTCCTCCGCGTTAAGATTCTCAACCCAGGGGGCGCGAAGGATCGGCGGGGCGTTTTCCGCCCACCCCCTGGGTTCGCCGGATCCCCGGCGCCCCCGTTCCAGACTCGCATTGCGCGCCGCACCCTTCACGGCCTAGCTTCATGGGCGCACATCCCTTGGGGGGGCCATGGCCAAGATCCTGGTGGTGGACGACGAACTGGACGCGCCGGCGCGCCGGCGCCTGGGCAATCCCGGCGCCGCGGGCGCGCATCAATTCCTGTTCGTCGGGGACGCCGGCGAGGCGGCGCGGCGCTGGGCGTCCGACGCGGAATTTCCCGTGGCGCTGGTCGCCGTCGGCGGGCGCGCCGGCATGGAGGGGTTCCGCCGGCTCCGGGACACGGCCCCGGGGCTGGCGTTGATCGCCCTGGCGCCCGGGGGCGACCTGGCGGCGATCCGCCGGGCGATGAACGAGGGCGCCCGGGACTTCCTGACCAGGCCCATCGATTTCGAAGACCTGTCCCGCACCGTGACCCGGGTCCTGGCCGACGTCGAGGAACGGCGCCGGGCCCGGGAAGGCGCCCAGGAACTGGCAACCATCCGCAAGGAACTGGGCATCGCCGAGGCCATCCAGCAGGGCATCCTGCCCGGCCGCTTCCAGGGGCGCGACGACCTGGACATCTTCGCCCAGATGACGCCGGCCCGGGAGATGGGCGGCGATTTCTACGACTTCTTCGAGATCGACGCCGAGACCCTGGGGTTCGTCGTCGCCGACGTGGCGGGCAAGGGCGTTCCCGCCGCCTTCTTCATGGCCGTGGCCCACACCCTGATGCGGGCGGCGACGTCGACCGGGGCCGCGCCCGGGGACTGTCTGGCCCGGGTCAACACGCTGCTGTGCCGCGAGAGCATCCCCGGCATTCTGGTGTCGGTGTTCTACAGCATCCTCGATACCTCCACGTGGGAACTCACCTACGCCAACGGCGGCCACCCGCCGCCCTTCATGATCGACGGGGAATCCGGCGAGGTCCGCCACCTGGAAGGGGGGAAAGGGGTCGTCCTCGGGGTGGAGGAGGGAGCCGTCTACGAACAGGCCTCGCTCACCCTGTTCCCCGGCGACACCCTGTTCTATTACACGGACGGTCTGACGGAGGCCTTCGATGCGGACCGCAACCAGTTCACCGAGGAGCGCCTGGCCGCCGCGCTAAGGGAAGGCCGGGGCCTGCCCGCCGAGGCCCTGGCGGTGACCGTGTTCTCCGCCGTGGACGCGTTCACCTACGGGGCGCCGCAGCACGACGACATCACCAGCCTGGTGGTCAAACGCCTTTGAGCCCCCGCCGTCGCCGACGGGCGCGGCGTGGCGGGGTGCGGCGGGACGCGGCTGGGCGGGCGCCCAATCCTGTGGATAAAGGTTTGCGGAATATTAAGTATTTGTGTGTAAAGGAATTTCCGGAACTTATACACAAGTTTCCGCAAGCCATCCGGAAGTTATCCCGGGCGTTTTCCACAGCCGGACGGCGCCCGGGCGGTGGGCTTCGGCGTACGCCCCGTGGTAGCTTTGCGCGGGCCGGGATGAACGCCGGTTGTCGGCGGTCCGGCACAGGCGCGCGGTAGGGGAGACAAGGCCAATGACGCGATTCTTGATTTCCAAGGAGAACCCGGAAGGACACAAGCTGGAGGACATCCTCCGGGCCATCCGCAAGGACATCCTGACCCGGTGCACGAAGATCATGGACGACCACCGGTCCGAGGCCAGTCACGTCCTCGACAACAACATGAAGGTCCTCAACCTGCTGAGCGACGCCATCCACCTGGCCGAGGACTCGACCGCCACCCTGGACAAGGCGTTCGGCCCCAGCGCCGCGACCGAGGGCGGCCCGCCGCGCATCGGCGACGGCTAGACCCTGTCCGAAATACCCGGCGCCGCCGCTGGTTGCCGTTTGGCGCCCCCCGTTACCGCCCCTCCATCGCCTTCGGATCGAGGGCGTCCTGGAGGCCGTCGCCGAGGAAGTTGAAGGCGATCACCGTGACGAAGATGAGGATCCCGGGATAGAAGGCGAGCGCCGGGGCCGTCCAGATCAGCTCCTGGGCGTTGGTCAGCAGGTTCCCCCAACTGGGGATCGGCGGCTGGATGCCGAGGCCCAGGAAACTCAACACGGACTCGAGCAGGATCACGCTGCCTACCGAGAGCGTCGTGGCGACGATGATCGGCGACACCAGGTTGGGCAGGATGTGCACGGCCATGATGCGCAGGGCCCCGGCGCCCTGGGCGTGGGCGGCGAGCACGAAGTCGGCCTCGCGCAAGGTCAGGGCGGCGCCGCGCACCAGCCGCGCCACCGTCGTCCAGCCGACCAGGGCGACGATGGCGATGATGCGGTACAGGCTGACGTTCTCCGATTGCACGAACGCCGCCGGCAGGCCCACCTTTTCCAGGTCCAGGGCGGCGAGCACGATGAGCAGCGGCAGCAGGGGCAGGGCGATGACCCCGTCGGTGAAGCGCATGAGCAGCCCGTCCACCCGGCCGCCGTAAAAGCCGGCGATAAGGCCGACGATGGTGCCGATGACCGCGGCGACCAGGGCCGTGACCAGTCCCACCAGCAGGGACACCCGGCCCCCGTACAACAGGCGCACCAGGACATCGCGCCCCAGCTCGTCGGTGCCCAGGGGATGCGCCGCCGTGGCCGGGGCGAAGCGGTTGAACAGGTCCACCACGCTCGAGTCCACGCCCAGGGCCGCCTCGACCAGGGGGGCGGCCACCGCCAGCACCGCCAGCGCCACCAGCGCCGCGGCGCTGCCGAGGGCCAGCCGGTGGCGGCGGAACCGCCTGAGGGCCAGGCCGAACATGCCCTGGCTATGGGTAGCGGTGCTCATCGGTAGGTGATCCTCGGGTCCAGCCAGGCGTAGGTGACGTCGGCCAGCAGGTTGCCGATCAACGTCACCAGGGTGGCGAACAGCAACGCCACCAGGGCCAGGTTGAAGTCGTTGCCCATGATCGAATCGAAGATCAGCTTGCCCATGCCCGGATAGGCGAAGATGGTCTCGGTGATCAGGGCGCCGGAGAACAGGTATCCGAACTGCAGCGCGATGATGGTGACCACGGGGATCATGGCGTTGCGCAGGGCGTGCCCGAGCACCACCCGCGCCCGGCCGGCGCCCTTGGCCCGGGCGGTGCGGATGTAGTCCTGGCGGAGGGTCTCCATCATGGCGGCGCGCATGTAGCGGGTGTGGCCGCCGACGCTGGCCAGGGTCAGGTTCGCCACCGGCAGCACCAGATATTTGGCCTGGTCCCAGAACCCGGCGCCGCCCACCGTTTCCGTGCCGCCCGCCGGCAGGACGCCGAGGATGACGGCAAAGACGATGATCAGCAGAAGCCCGAGCCAGAAGGCCGGCACCGAGATGCCGGCGAAGGCGAAAAGATTGATCGCATAGTCGGTCCTGGAATAGGGCCTGAGCGCCGCCACCACCCCCGCCGGCAATCCGATCGCCAGGGACAGCACCAGGGTCAGGCCGAGCAGGATGAGGGTGTTGCCGAGCGCCGGCAGCAGCACGTCCAGCACCGGCGCCGCGTACAGCCGGGAATAGCCCAGGTCCCCGCCCAGGGCCGCCATCAGCCAGTTGGCGTAGCGTTCGACGACCGGCTTGTCGACGCCGTAGAGTTCGCGCAGCCGGGCCGCGTCCTCCGGCGTCATCTTGGGGTCGGCGCTGATCATCAGGTCGATGGGGTCGCCCGGCATCAGCCCGATCAGGGCATAGATGGCGAACGACATCAGGGCGAGCACGATCACCGACTGCGCCACCCGGGTGGCGAGGAACCGGGTCATGGGGCGGCCTCGTCCTTGAAGTGGCACGCGGCCCGGTGCCCGGCCTCTCCGCCCGCCGCTTCCAGGGCCGGCGCCGATTGCCGGCAGATGTCCTGGGCCAGGGGACAGCGCGGGTGAAAGGCGCAGCCCGGCGGCGGCCTGAGGGGGCTGGGAATGTCGCCCCGAAGCACGTCTCCGGGGCGCCGCTTGCCCCGCCCGACCACCGGCTGGGCGGCGATCAGGGCGCGGGTGTAGGGGTGGCGGGGATTGGCGAACAATGCGTCCGCCGGCGCCTCCTCGACGATCCGGCCCAGGTACATCACCGCCACCCGGTCGGCGAAATGGCGGACCACGGCCAGGTCGTGGCTGATGAACAGGTAGGCGAGCCCATGGGCCGCCTGCAGGTCGCGCATGAGGTTGAGCACCTGGCTCTGGATGGAGACGTCGAGGGCCGAGACGGGCTCGTCGGCGATGACCAGGCTGGGCTCCACGGCCAGGGCCCGGGCGATGGCGATGCGCTGGCGCTGGCCGCCGCTGAACTGGTGGGGATAGCGGTCCATGTCGGCGGCCCCGAGGCCCACCTGCCGGGCCAGCGTCGCCACCCGGTCGCGCCGTTCGGCCCGTCCGCCGAGGCCGTGGATGACCAGGGGCTCGGCGATGATGGCGCCCACCGGCAGGCGCGGATTGAGCGACGAATAGGGGTCCTGGAAGATCATCTGGATACGGCGCCGCGCCGGCTTCAGGTCCCGGCGGCCGAGCCCCGTGAGCTCGCGGCCCTGGAAGCGGACGGACCCGGCCGTGGGCGCGTACAGCAACGCCACCGTGCGCGCCAGGGTCGTCTTGCCGCACCCCGATTCGCCGACCAGGGCCAGGGTCTCTCCGCGGCCGAGGCGGAAGCTGACGCCGTCCACCGCGCGGACGGTGCCGGTGTCGGCGGCGAACAGGCCGCCGCCGCCGGCGGGGAAGTGCTTGACCAGGCCGCGGACCTCGAGCAGGGGGGCCTCGGGAGCGGGGCCTGCGGTCATGGCGCCGCCTTGTAACAGGCCACCCAGCGCCCGCCCGGCGCCTGGGTCAGGGGCGGCTCGGCGGCGCGGCAGCCGTCGTCGGCAAGCGGGCAGCGGTCGGAAAACCGGCAGCCGTCGGGCAACGCGCCGAGGTCGGGCACGGTCCCGGGGATGGCCGGCAGCCGCCCCCGCCCCACCCCGTGCCGGGGCAGGGTCTCGATCAGGCCCTGGGTGTAGGGGTGCAGGGGGTGGGCGAGAAGCGCGTCCGCCGGGGCCCGCTCCACCACCCGGCCGGCGTACATGACCATGACCTCGTCGGCCATCTCCGAGATCACGGCCAGATCATGGCTGATGAACAGGATGGCGACGCCGAATTCGCGCTGCATCTCGCCCATCAGGTCGAGGATCTGGGCCTGGATGGTGACGTCCAGCGCCGTCGTCGGCTCGTCGGCGATGAGGATGTCGGGGCGGCAGATCAGGGCCATGGCGATCATCGCCCGCTGGCGCATGCCGCCGGACATCTGGTGGGGGTAGGTCCCGGCGCGCTCGGCCGGGTCCGGGATTCCCACCTTCTCCAGCATCCCGACGGCCGCCGCGTGGGCCTCGGCGCGGCCGGCGCCGTCGTGGATGACCAGCGCCTCGGCGATCTGATCGCCGATGGTGAGCACCGGATTGAACGCCGTCGTCGGCTCCTGGAAGACCATGGAGATGCGCTTGCCCCGGATGTCCTCCATGGCGCGCTCCGAGAGCGCCAGCAGGTCGTCGCCGCCGAACAGGACCCGGCCCCCGGTGATCCGCCCCGGCGGCGGCACCAGGCGCAGGAGCGCCAGGGCCGTCACCGTCTTGCCGCAGCCCGATTCCCCGACCAGGCCCAGGGTCAGGCCGGGCTTCAGGTCGAACGACACCCCGTCGGCGGCCTTCACGGCCCCCCGGTCGGTGGCGAAGGTGACCTCCAGGCCGCGCACCTCGAGGATGGCGTCGGACGGGGCTTCTCGGCTTTCGGGCGCCGGCTCCATGGGCGGGGATTATTCACGCCCCGGCGCCGCGACACAAACGGGTTTCGGCGGGGCAGACGTTTATTTTCCCGGCCCCGCGGGTTCACGGCCAAGGCAAGGAACGGGGGGACAGTGCGCGCTTTCTTTTCCTCCGCGTCCCTCCGCGTCCTCTGCGTTAAAATATAAAACGCCGAGGACGCAGAGGACCGCTGAGGAGCAAAATAAACAAAAGCGTCTGTATCGCTCACTCCGCCCGCCAGCGTTCCACCCAGAGCGTCGAGACGTCCTGGTGGCCGGTGGGCTCCAGGCCCTTCAGCCACTTGGGCAGGACGTAGGGCTCGGCGCGGAAATACAAGGGGATGGCGGGCAGCTCGTCGGCGTAGATCACCTGCAGGCGGCGCCACAGGCGGGCGCGCGCCTTGCGGTCCAGCTCGACCTCGATGCGCTCGATCAGGTCGTCCATTTCCTTGTTCACGTAGCCGGTGAAGTTCTGGCCGGCGTAGTTGTTCTCAGGCGTCGGAATGTGGTCCGAATGGAGGATCGTGCGCGGCACGCCCTCGGGCGCGCTGATCCACGCGAACATGGCCATGGCGGAGAATTTGCGTTGGGTCACGGTCTGGCCGAAGAACACCCGGGCCGGCTGGTTGCGGATGCGCACGTCGATGCCGAGGCGCTTCCACTGGCTCTGCAGGACCTGCTGGACGAGTTCCCGGCTGCGGTTGCCCGCCGTGGTCATGATCTCGAGGGTGAGGGGGTCGCCGGCCTTGTTGCGGCGCACCCCCTTGCCCGTGGCCGTCCACCCGGCGGCGTCCAACAGGGCCGCCGCCTTGGCCGGGTCGTGGGGGTATTTGGGGATGTCGTCGGCGTACACCCAGTCCAGGGGGTTGACGCTGCTGTGGGCGACGGGCTGGCGTCCGGCGAAAAGTTTTTCGCTGATCGCTTCGCGGTCCAGGGCATAGACGAGGGCCTTGCGCACCCGGCTGTCCTTGAGGATGGGGTTGTCCAGGTTCAAATCGATGTGCTCGTAGATCAGCCCCGCCTTGTAGACGATGTTGAACCTGGCCCCGTTGCGTTTCTCGAACGCCACGGCCTGGTCGATGGTGAGGCCCAGCTCGCCGGCGATCATGTCGATGGCGCCCGACATCAGGTTGGCCTCCAGGGCCGCGGTGTTGCCGATCACGCGCACGACGATGCGTCGGAAATAGGGTTTCCCGCCCCACCACGTGGGATTGGGCTCGAGCACCACGTGGGCGCCGCGGGCCACCTCGGTAATCCTGTACGGGCCGAAGTAGAGGCCCGCGTTCGTGGTGTCGGTGTCGAACGTGGTGCGGTTCTTGTATGCCATGGGGTCGGCGAAGCGCGCCTCTTCCAGGTGCTGGGGCAGCAACTGGAAGCCGTTGATGGCGTTGTACTGGAAGGTCAGCTTGTCGAAGCGGAGGGTGAAGGTCTTCTCGTCCTTGACGTCGATGGCATAGAGGCTGCGGTAGAACTCGGTGTTGCTGACCCCGGTCTTGGGGTGGCGGCCCACCTTCCAGGTGAAGACCACGTCCCGCGTGGTCACCGGCGTGCCGTCGCCCCACGTGGCGTCGGGCCTGATGGTGTAGGTGACGGCGATGCCCGGCTTGCCGTCCGCCGTCTGTTCCGGCACCGCCAGCCCGTTCTCGATGGTCGGCAGGCGCGTGCACAGCATGCACACCAGCGCCCAGTCCTTGTCGTAGGCGGTAAACGGGCGGCGCGTCATGGCCAGCACGTAGGTCTTGGCCAGCATGGAATCGATGTTGGGATGGAAGGTGGACGGGAACTGGGTGATGCCGATCACCAGGGTGTCCCGGGGCTTGGCCGCCGCCGGCGGCAGCAGGGCACCCGCCGCGGCAAGGCCGAGCAACAGCAGCGCCACAGCCGTCCGTCTGACCATGGCCGTCACACGTGGCATCCTTTTATGATAGAGGGTACCAGGGTCCGGTCCCAGAGATTCGTACGCTATACGACGATCGTGCGAGGTTTCCGGCGCGTCCCCTCGTGCCGGGGAAACGGGAAAAACGATCGTATAGTGCGCGAATCTCCGGGACTAAACAACTAGGGGCGGCCGGCCGGGCCCGGCCGGGCATTGGCCCGGTCCCGGGACCGACGCCTGTCTTTCCCTTTACGCCCGGCCAGTACGGTGACGGCCGTGAGCACGAGGAACAGAACCGCCCCCGAACCCCAAACCCGGATGCTGGACGGCATATAGATCATCGGGATCGTGGCATACATCAGCGCCAGCGCGCTCCAAACCACGAACACGATAGCCAAGAGTACAGCATCAAGCCGCTTCATGATCAGCGTCCCTTGGTATCACTCTCCTCGCCGGCGGATCAGTGCCCACCGACCTCGCCCAGAATCGGCACACCTTCCAGGATCTCGAAGCTTAACGCCGTAAAGAAATACATGGCGGCTACCAAAGCGAAGACGGCCAAGGGCCCGACCCACGCGCGCTGCCGCGCAATGACGGAGCCACTCCACGAGACCACCTTAAGATTTTCCAAGCGAACGCCGACTTCGCCGCTTACCGAGATCAGCATCCGGACAAGTGCGTAAACATAGATGGCAAGCACGATCGTCATCAGCAGAGACCCGGCTCCGATCACGCCCATCAGCGTTCCCCATACAAAGGGAGCATCGATATGTTCCAGGGGGTCGTCGACATGATAGCTCAGATCGAAAATGCGCCTCGGAACACCGTGATAGCCGGCCCAAATTCCTCCCGTGCCGAACAGAACGAGGCCAATGGTCAAGACATATGGCAACCTGGAGAGGATGTTTGGACGCCAACACTGATTCTCGGTCAACGCCGGGATTACGTAAACGAGCGTCGCGATGAAAGTCAGCGATACGGTACCGACGGTCAAGAAGTGAAAATAACCGGGGACGAAGAACGTATCACTTAACAGAACCGCGAGCTTTTCCTGGATCAGCACGAGAGAGAAAACCCCGCCAAGAGCCAGATTCACCGTTGCCATGCCGACCGCCGCCATGGCCGGATTGTCCCACGGCAGCACCTTCATCCATCCGAACAAACCCCGCGCGCCCTGCGCCCTGGCGTGGGTTTCCAGCGATGCGACGATGATGACGAAGAGCAGGATGGTCGGGACGGCGATGAAGAGCGACAGCAGAGATCCCACGACGCGGACCGCTTCGGCCAAATCGGGTTCCAGAAACATGTGATAGAGCGAGGTCGGCGGAACGAAGATCAAATACAGGGCGAAAACAATCTTCGAGAAATTCTCCCCGAAGATCGACTTCACCCCGGTAACGTTCTCCATCAGCACATACCAGAGGATGACGGTGGCCATCAGCGGCAGGTAATGCACGTTATGGAACAGCACGCTCCAGCTCATGGCGTATCCGCTGACAGCCTCCCCCAGCCCAAAGGTCCAAAGCATGGGCGGCAGGAAGGCATTCGCACCGGCAAACGCGCTGACCATGAGAAGCCCGCTCCATGCCACGGTTGCGAAGCCGATCGGCGACCAGCTTTCGATCAGGCCTCTGAATTTCGGGCGCAGCGCGGTCGCGATGGCGGCTGTGGCGACGAGGAATAGGCCCGCGCTGAGCAATACGTAGCCCAAATAGAACAACTGCCCTTCGGCCGGATCATCGTTCAGCAGTGTGGGATTGCCGTCATAGAGGACCGTCGTCCCGCCAAGGTAACTCGATTCGCTGGACACCAATCCGGCCAACATCGCGACGAAGCCCAGCCAGGCGACCGGACGCCATGCAATGGTGCCTGCGCCCTCCGTATAGACCGACGCGAGAAGCAGAACGAAGCCGGCCTGGACGAAATACAACCAGTAGAAAAAGATTGTTACGCCGTGCAGACCGAGTATTTTATAGTTCGTTCCTTCCTCTATCGCAAAAAGACCGGTTCGGCCTGCGGCCGTCACCGCGCCGAAAATAATGCCCAGGGTCAACGCCAGGATGGATACGGCAAAAAACGCCAGCAACAACTTCTTGTCGGCTGGGTTTAAGGTTCGGACGCCAGTAGTCAGCTTGTTTACTGTCATTGTATCCTGCTCGGCTTGGTATTACTCGACGATTATCTTGCCCTTCATCTGGCTGTGGCCCTCTCCGCAATAAACCGTGCAGTACATCATAAATTCCCCGGGCTCAGAGAATGTCATGACCATCTCCACCACTGTCTGTGCCGGACGCCGCATAATGTGCCCGGCAAAGCCGGTGTGAATGCTCGCGCCATGGTTGACGTCCATCGACATCATACGAAAGCGATAAGGAACGCCACGCTCTAGCCGCAACACCGTCGGCATGTAAGAGAAGCGCATCGCCATCAGATAGACGTCGATCGGCTCCCCGCCTTCATCGGGACCGTGCCCGTCCTCTTGTTCGCGGGCAATTGCGGCCATCATTTTTGCGGAAGATGCCATGGGAGGAACTTCGCCTGGCTTCATGGCGTCCGCCTGGTCGTCTTTTCTCGCTGTCTTCCCCTGGTCCTGCTCACCAGCTTCGTCTTGGCGATCGTCGTGCCCGTCGCCCATCGCCGCCATGGAGGCTGTCCGCCGGCGCGTGGGCCGCACGCTGCCGTCGGGGAGAGTGAAATCTTCGACGAATTTGACAGTGACTTCGTGAAACTCTTCCGGTGTTATCCCGCCGGCCGAGCCGCCATGGCCGCCCATTGCCATGCCGCCCATGCTTTCGCCCTGCGTTTCGGCCAGAAAACGCAGGCTCGTGGGCGCCGCCCCATAGGCAGCCCACAGGAGATAGAGCGCAAGGACCAGGAGCCCGACGAAAATTACGAAGCTCCGCCGCGTGGTGAAATGTCCGATCTTGGGGTTCATTTGTTCAGCCATCGATCGCACGTCGTCGTTAGCTCTGCCGCAACCCTTTCAAAATGTTCTTCCGTACCTGGCAGAAATTCGTTGATTTAGATCAGTAGGCCGAGAACCTCCGGATGACACCGACTACCTGCCAAAAATGATTGCGTATTTGGTTGTCGAGGGCGACCGGACTTGATCGGCGCATGGCATGACGATCTCCTGGTCCGGTGAGGCGGATCTGGCGATGGAAAAACCGGCATGGTGATCATCCCGTGATGTGAGGGCGCAATTCGGCACTGGAGAAGTGTCTATAAAGAGGTGCCGGTGGGACCGGGCGCCGTCCCGTCAGGGCCGGGCGCCGGGTCCGGCGCTAGGAGGCTCGTCGGGGAGGTGCGCGTATGGGATTGATGCGCTCGGGTTGGACCTGGGGTGAGGGGCCCGCCGGCCGCGCGCCCAGGGCCGAGGTGGCTTCGGGTAGGACCACGGCGTCGGCAACCATGGCGACGCCGTGGCTGCAGGCCGTCGTGCAGAACGGACACCTGAAACCGGCGGCGCAGAGCGCGTGGTTGTTACCGTAGGCCGCGCCTTCCTGCTCGACCGTGGCCGGTGAATTCCCGGCCGGCACGGGCAGCATCGCCGCGTGCACGGCGGAACCGCCGACGACAGATGCCGCCAGCAAAACCGCAAACACACGTCTAAGAAGCGTCAGGCCCATGTTGAATGTTCTCGACGCGCCGTCCGACGCGAAGCCGCTCGAATGTCCATGATGCTCCGGTATCACGGCGGTCGTGCGCCCGCCTTGATCGGGATCAATTCGGTACGGGCGGGCGGGAACGGATTTTCCGGCCGCGGCGGCGCGCAACGGGGGCCCCGAAAAGGGGCTCCCGGGGCGTTGGCCCGCAGCGGCCGGCCATGGCCGCCCGCCTGGCGGCTTATGTGCGTGGTTTCTGTGCCGCGTTCGGGCCGCGCCGGCCGCCCACGCGGTCAGTCCTTGTGGGGCGGCGTCCCCGGCGCGTGGTTGTGTCCCAGTTCCTTGGCGTGTGCCTTGGGCGCGGGCCTGCCCCCGTGGTCGTGGTCCATCATCTTGCGGGCCCCGGGCGTCAGCTCGTCTTCGGTAAACGTGTGCTGGGCGTCGTCGTCGTGGACGAAGGCGATGATGTCGGCCAGCTCCTGTCCGGTAAAATAAATCTGCTCGCCGAAGGCCCCTTCCTGGGAGGCGATCATGGCCGGGGCGTGGTTCCACATGCGCGCCGCGAAGTCGAACGGGTTGACCATCTCCATGCGGGCGTGGGCGTCCATGTTGGGGGCGTCGTGGCCGCCGATGCCGTTGACGGCGTGGCAGGCGACGCAGCCCTTGTCGACAAATAATTTCTTGCCGCGCTCGGGATTCATGATGGGAAATACCAGGCGGGCGACGTGGCCGGCTTCGCGGGGCGTGGCCCCGGGTACGTGCTCGGCGACGGCGGATGTGGCGAGGGCGGCGCCCGTCAGCGCGACCGCGACCAGGGTGATTCCCGTCTTGCGTAGATGGCGTGGGGTCATGGCGATCCTCCTTCGGCGCTTCCGTCGATAGGATGCCGGCCCCGGCGTCGCATTGACCGGCGTCAAGCCGGGGCGCGGCTTTCAGGGTCCGGTTATCCGGCGAGAGTCAGCCGCCGCCCCTGCCGCCGTGGGCCGCCGACCAGGCAACGGGGTCGTCCAGGAAAGCGCGCACCGCGGCGATGGAATCGGCATCGAAAAACCCTTCTTCCGCGGCCACGTCGAGCACGTCCCACCAGGTGGCAAGGTGGTGCAGACGCACGCCGGAGTCCTTCAGGGCCTGCATGGCGCCGGGGAAAACGCCATAGAAAAAGATGACGAAGGCGTCGGTGACGGTGGCGCCGGCGTCGCGCAGGGCGTTCACGAAAATGATCTTGCTGGCGCCGTCGGTGGCCAGGTCCTCGACCAGGAGCACGCGGCTTCCCGGCTTGAGGTCGCCTTCGATCTGGGCATTGCGGCCGAATCCCTTGGGTTTCTTGCGGACGTAAAGCATGGGCAGGGACGTGGCCTCGGCCATCCAGGCGGCATACGGGATGCCGGCGGTCTCGCCGCCCGCCACGGCGTCGATGGCGTCGAAGCCCACGGCGCGGTCCATGGCGGCGACGGCCGCTTCCATCACCCGGCGCCGGGCGGCGGGATAGGAGATCAGCTTGCGGCAGTCGATGTAGACCGGACTGGCCCACCCCGAGGTCAGGGTATAGTGCTGCTCGGGCCGGAAGTTCACCGCCTCGATCTGGAGAA
>JADFHR010000227.1 GCA_022567015.1 Pseudomonadota bacterium | reverse complement strand
GTCGATTTGAGCGGCGCCTACGCCAACGGCTGGCTGTTTTCCGCCGCCGTGCTGGTGGCCGGGACGCTCCTCCTTGGCCTCGGCTTCAAGGAACGGCGGTGACGCCGCCTCCCGCCGCCCACCCTAGTGGCCTGTATCAGCTAAAGTGCACCCCTACGATCGCTTTTCCCGTTTCCTCGGTAGGAGGGGAGGCGCAGGCGATGGCGGCCCATCGGAAAGCCTTCCCGACACCCCGAGGGAACGGGAAAAGCGACCCGAAGGGCGGCGTTGCGAGGCTTCCGGACGTCGTCGCGCGCCGCTTGTGGTGCATGCACACCAAGGCACGACGCGCTCCTAGCCGGAAACCTCGCAACGCCGTCGTAGGGGTACAATTTAGCTGAGACAGGCCACTAGCGATAGGCCAGCAACTCGGCGTCGTCGGTAAGGAAATAGACGCTGCGGTCGGCGGCCACCGGGGCCACGGGAATGCCGTCGGCCATTTCCTCGCTGCCCAGGATCCTGCCCGTGTACGGCGACACCGACAACACCTCGCCGTGAGAGCCGGCAAGGATGAGGCGATCCCCGGCCAGGATCGGACCGCTCCATACGATGGGGTCCTCCTTGTCCTCTTCGTCCTCGTAGCGGGGCAGCGCCCGTACCCAGTAGATGCGGCCGTCCCGGCGCGACAGGCAGACGAGCTCGGAGTTGTTGCTGAGGACGAAAAGGTAGTTGCCCGCCACCCACGGACTTTCCAGGCCGCCGATTTCCCTGTCCCAGATGCGCCGTCCGGTGCGCAGGTCGATGGCCACCATGAGGCCCCCGGTACTGAGCGCGAAGACCCGCCCGCGGTCGATGACGGGGCGGCCGCGGATGTGCGACAGGGTCGAGACGGCGGCGCTGCGCCGGGCCGAGGCCAGCGAGTCGGCCCACAGGAGCCGTCCGTTTTCCACCTTCAGCGCCACCAGCTCGCCCGACGAATAGGGAACCACGACCACGCCCCCGTCCACCGCCGGGCTGCCGCCGCCAAGCAGGCTGGCGACCTCGGTGATGCCGGTGTGGGTCCATAAGCTGCCGCCGTTGATGGCGTCCAGCGCGTGCAGTTTGTTGTCCACGGTGACCACGAACACCCGGCCGCCGCGGACCGTCGGCGCCGAGCGCAAGGGGCCGCCCACGGTCTGGCGCCAGATCTCGGATCCGTCCCCGGCGTCGAGCGCGATCACCTGGGCAAAGCCGGTGGCGACGAAAACCCGTCCGTCCTCAAAGGCGATGCCGCCGCTGATGTGCCCGTCGTCCTCGTCCTCGGGCGTCAACTCGACTTTCCACAGAAGCTTCCCGGTCTTGGCGTCGAACGCGCTGACCGTGGTTTCCGCGTCCATGGCGAAGACCCGTCCGACGGCGACGATCGGGGTGCCGACAATGCGCGTGTCGTCGTCGGCGCCCTCGCCGACGTCGGCCGTCCAAATGGACTTCAGCACCTCGCCCACCGCAATGTGGTGCATGGCATGGTTGGCGTAGCCGCCGGACTGGGGCCAGCTGGCATTCACCGACGGTTTGGGCAGCAGGATCTTGGCGTCCGCGACCTTGGGGTCGGGCTTTAACGCCCGCTCGTGCATGAGCACGGATATGCGCTCGCCGGGCAGGAGCGCCTCCTCTTCGCCGGGGAACACGCTGTCGATCAGTTCGCAGGCGTTGAGCAGCGCCAGGGCGCACGCCATGCACGCCATGCGGCCGGCCAGGCCCTTATGTCCTTCCTTCTTCGCCCGGCCGCCCGTCGCCATCATGCGCTCCATCCCCTATTGGCCGAGAATGGCCAGCATTTCGCTGGCCCGCGCCCGGATCCCCTGCGGCGCCGTGGCGTCGGCGGCGAGGTCCGTGAACAGCGCGCGCGCCTTCGTCCGGTCACCGGCGCGCGCCGCGAGCACGGCGATGAGTTCCTTGGCGCTGTGGTGCCAGGGATTGCCGTCGGCGGTCAACGGGGCCAGGCGGGCACTCAGGTCGCCGGCGCCGGGTCCGTTCATTTCATTGAATGCGCCCAGGATCACGGCCAGGTCGCGGTACACCGCGTCCACCCCCGGGTCCTGGGCGAGCTCCGCGTAAGCCGCCGCCGGGTCGCCGCGTTTCGCCAGCAGCGCCGCTTCCTGGAACCGCGCCAGCAGGGCATAGCCGGCGGTGGCGTCGGCGGCCAGGCCGGCGAAGGCCTCTGCCGCCGCCTGCGTCTGCTTGTCGTCGGCCAGCTTGAGGGCCGCGGCAAACCGCTCGCCGTCGCTTTGGCGCGTCGCGATGTCATAGACGCGCCAGCCCTGGTACCCGGCCACGGACAGGACAAGGGCGAGCACCGCGCCGACGGCGTAGTTGCCGTAGCGCTTCCACAGTTTGGCCCAGTGCTCCTGGCGCAGATCCTCCTCGATCTCGCGAAACAGGCTGTCCTCTACGGGGTCGGCCACGGAATCCTCCAACGTTGCGCGTCACGCCGCCCGGGCGGCGTCGGCCCAGGCATTGGCGCCTAAAATATCCTTCCCTTGGGCGGAAGGCAAATGCGGTGGTGGTGCAAGAGTTTACCGGTTTTCACGCCACTTGATGGAACAGCCGATGCTGGGGGTCTGGCGCTCCGGGCCCTTGCCGGTCTCGGCCACCTGGCACATGGCCTCGAACAGCTCGCGCCGGGCCTCCACCGGCGCCGGGTCCCGGCCCGACGAATCCAGGCGTCCCCGGTATTGCAGCTCCAGATCGGCGTTGAAACCGAAGAAATCCGGCGTGCACACCGCGTCGTAGGCGCGCGCCACCTCCTGGGTCTCGTCGGTTACGTAGGGAAAGGTGAAGCCGTGGGTGTCGGCGAAGACCTTCATGTTGTCCGGCGAATCCTCGGGGTACCGGCCATAATCGTTGGCCATGATGGCGATGCACCCGATGTCCCTGGCCTGGAGGTCCCGGAAGTCGCGCACCAGGCGGTCGACGACGGCCCTGACGTACGGGCAGTGGTTGCAGATGAAGGCCACCAGCGTCCCCTTCGGGCCGCGGACGTCGGCAAGGCTGTACGTCTTGCCGTCGATGCCCTCGAGGCTGAAATCGACGGCCTTGCGGCCGAAATCGCAAATCGGCGGTTCCATGGCCACCATGATCGGTTCCCTCCTTTCGGGCCCGGCCCGGCGCGGCCTTGGACGGGCGCGGCCGCGCAGCCCGTTTGATACCGGCAAAGGGGCCGGCGATCAACGGCCATGGGGCGCGAAGGGGCTTTTAACCCGGCTTTAACCTCAAAGGGATATGGTGGCGACACGGGAAAATGCGGGTCCGTCCGCCCCGGGGCCTGCCTTGGCAGAGGTCTTCCATGCGATTTGCCGCCGTCATCGCCGGCGTGGTTCTGTTGGGCGCGTGCAGCGCCTTTCCGCCGTACGCCATGGTCAACGGGGCCTTCCTCATGGCCACCGAAAAGACCATGGAGGACCACTTGATCTCCGCCGCCAGCGGCAAGAACTGCTCCACCGTCCGCGCCGGTACGGGCCGCTCCTATTGCGAGGAAGACGAGCTCAACCCCAGCCCGTCGGTCTACTGCTACCGCACGCTCGGCAGCATCACCTGCTACGACCGGCCCGACCCGTACAACGGCCGCTACCAGAGAGTGGGCGAGAACCATCACAACTACGATCGGAGGCTTTGACGGCGGGCGGCGCGCGGACACGTGCCCGATCCCGGCGCAAGGCCGGCTTGAAAGACCAACCCCATGATCCGTAAAGGAGCCGCCACCGCCGCGGGCGTCCTGCTGGGCGGCATGGTCATGTGGTTCTCCGTCGGCGGCGACGACGACCTGGGGGATCTTCAGGTGGCCGCCGACGTGGGCGGCTTCCGGGTCCTCAAGGCGTTGTCCGCCAAGGGCGACGCCCATGCCCAGCATGCCATCGCGGTGCGCTACCGCGACGGCAGGGGCGTCGACCGGGACCTGCGGGCGATGGTCCGCTGGCACACCCGGGCGGCGAACAACGGGAACGCGGATTCCCAGTACGCCCTTGGCAGGATGTATGAAAACGGCGAGGGGGTGAAAGCGGACTCCTACCGGGCCGCGGAGTGGTATGCCCAGGCCGCCGGCGCCGGCAACCACAGGGACGCCCAGTTCGCCCTGGGCCGGCTTTACTACCGCGGGCGCGGCGTGCCCCACGACACGGTCGAGGCGATCACCTGGTATCTGAAGGCGGCGCGCCAGGGTCACCCGGCCGCCCAGTACGTGATGGGCGCGCTCTACGCCGGCGGCGGCGGCGTCGACCGCGACTACGTGGAAGCCTACAAATGGTATTCCCTGGCCGTTCCCAACGCCGCCGGGGCCCTGGCCGCGGACCAGAGGTTCGATCCCGTCCGCGCCCGCCGGGAGCTGGCGGCGAGGATGAACCGGTTCCAGATCGCCCGGGCCGAGCGCCGAGCCGGCACCTGGCGCCCCACCCGCTGATACCAAGGAGCGCTGATCATGACCCGACGAGCCGGCTTACCAAGGTTTTCGGCCCTAATACCAAGGGTCACTGATCATGACCCGACGAGCCGGCTTACCAAGGCTTTCGGCTAGTGGTCAGTATCAACTAAATCGTAAGGTTTTGATGCTTCGCTCTGTCGGCCGACATTTTTTTGACGGGGGCGAAGATGTCAAAGAAGCGATACGTTGTTGAACTGAGCGCGGCGGAGCGGG
>JADFHR010000034.1 GCA_022567015.1 Pseudomonadota bacterium | reverse complement strand
CACGCCACGATTGCAGGCGTGCATGCGATGATAGAGGCCGGCGGGCCCGCCGCCGACGAGCAGGCGAATCCGACTATACACATCGAAACGCGCGCGGGGACGCTGACGGCGTTTGTGGAGCGCCATCCCGGGACGGCGCTGGGTTGCATGATCTGGCTCGAGCTGATCAAACCGACCTTCACCAGGTCGCCTCTGAGCCCCGTTGATCTGGCAGCGCCCTTGAACTTAACCGCCGATGGGTTTGATCCGGCTTTGCCGATGGTCAAGACGCAGGACCAGGACCTGCTGGTGTTCGTTGAAAACGTGGTTACGTTGAATAACGCCAGGCCTGATTCTGCCAGGCTTGGTAATCTGCTGGTCGGTGCGGGGCTCCGCGGTCTGTGTTTGGCAACGGTCAATACGTTCAGCCCGTCAGTCCACGTGCAGTCGCGCTTCTTCTGCCCGCAGCTCGGTGTCGATGAAGATCCCGTGACCGGGAGTGTGCACGGCCCGCTGGCGGTGTACCTTGTGAACCACGGCGTAGTTGAGGTTCACGAGGGCCTTGCCGGCTTGATGTGCGTCCAGGGAAAAGCCGGCGGCCGCGCCGGTGGCGGTGGTCGCGGAAACGGCGCTGGACGAGCCGCCACCGCTCTCCAGCCTGCGCTTCGAATGGAACGAGCCCGTCGCCGCCGCCGTGTTCCGCCGCGCCGGATTCCTGTGGATCGCCTTCGACAAGGCCAGCCAGGTCGATGTGGAGGGGCTCAGGGCCCAGGGCGGGAACGTCATTCGCACCATCGAGCAGATCCCGTCGGAGCGGGCCACGGTGCTCCGCCTGACGACCGTGGCGGGCGTCAATCCCGAGATCAAACGGGACGGGTTCGCGTGGATCCTCGAATTCCGCCGGCAGCGGATGCAGCCGCAGACGACCATCGAAACCAAGGCGCAGCCTAATTCGCCCGTCGGGCCGCGCCTGTTCCTGTCGGTGCCCGAACCGGGCCGCCCGATCGTGATCAGGGACCCCGAGGTGGGCGATGCCATCGTCGTGGTGCCGGTGATCCCGCTCGGCCACGGCATTGCCCACACCTTCGAGTACCCGCAACTGCGCATCCTCGAGACGGCGCAGGGGGTGGTCATCCAGCCCCGGATCGACAATCTCCGGGTGCGCTCCCTGCGCCAGGGTATCGAAGTGACCGGCCCCGGCCGTTTGCAGATCTCGCCGGTGACACGGGAGTTGGCGGCCAACGTCAGGCTGGGCATCATGCGGCCGTACAGCCGCGTCTTCAGTCCGCAGAAATGGCGCCGCCGCGTGGGCGAGTCCTTCATCGTGCACAAACAGCGACTGCAGAACGCCGTGGCCCTGGCCAAGGACGCGGCGCGCGAGAAAGCGCGTCTCGATCTGGCCCGCTTTTACTTCGCCAACGGCCTCGGCGTCGAGGCCCTGGGCGTTCTCGCCCTGGTCGCCGAGGATCGCCCCGGTATCCTGGACGATCCCAGGTTTCGGGCCTTACGGGGGGCCAACCGTTTCCTCGCCAACCACTTTGCCGAAGCCCGGGAGGACCTGTACGACACCTCCCTGGACGACAACGACGAGGCCACGTTCTGGCGGGCCGCCGTGCGCGCCGCCGAAGGGCACATGGCCGAGGCGGCTCCGGACCTGGCGCGCACCGGCGGCGTCACCCGCGCCTATCCGAGGGCGCTCCGCGTGCCCATGGGCATGCTTGTCGCCGAGGCGGCGATCGCGGCCGGCGACACCGAGCAATCGGTCCGCTACGTGGAGGCGCTCAAGTTCGACGGCCCGAACCCGGCCCAGAAAAGCCGCCTGGCCCTGATCGAGGGGCGGCTGGCGGAGCTCGGAGGGGATTTCGACGGCGCCGTCGCCAGGTGGGAGGAGGCCGAAAGCGGCACCCACCGGCCGAGCCGGGCCAAGGCCGCGATGGCGCGCACCGAACTGCTCTTGAAGTTGAGCAAGATCACCCGCGCGGAAGCCATCGAAGAACTGGAGAAACTGCGTTTTGCGTGGCGCGGAGACGAATTCGAATTCGCGCTGCTGCGCCGGCTCGGCCGGCTCTACATGGACGAAGGCGATTACCGCAGCGGCCTGCGGACGCTGCGGCAGGCGGCCACCCATTTCCGCAAGCACGAACTGGCGCCCGAGGTGACCCAGGAAATGGCCGACGCCTTCGTCCACCTCTACCTGGAGGGAGGGGCGGACGAACTGGCGCCGGTGACGGCGATCGCCCTCTATGACGAGTTCAAGGAACTCACCCCCGCCGGCACCAGGGGGGACGAGATGATCCGCAAGCTGGCCGACCGGCTGGTCGGTGTCGATCTTCTCGACCGCGCCGCCCGGTTGCTGGAGGCCCAGGTGCGGTTCCGCCTCAAGGGCGCCGACAAGGCGCGGGTCGGGGCGCAGCTGGCCCTGGTCCACGTGCTGGCCCGCGATCCCGACAAGGCGGCCGAGGCGCTGAAGGCCACCGAGGCGGACGATCTCCCGCCGGAGCTCACCCGCCAGCGCCGCCATCTCCTCGCCCGCGCCCTGATCGGCATGGAACAGGCGCCCGATGCGCTGGCCCTGCTCGAGGACGACGAGAGCCTGGATGCCGACCTCCTCCGGGTGGCGGTTTTCTGGCGCGCCATGGACTGGCCCGGGGCGGCGACGGTGCTTAAGCGCCTGGTCCGGAAACTCCAGGCCAAGCCGCGCCAGGCCCTGAACGACCGCCAGGGCAAGTTCGTCCTCAGTCTTGCCATCGCCCTGACCCTCAGCGGCGAGGAGCGGGCCGTCGGCCGGGTGCGCCGCGATTACGGCGCGGCCATGGATACAGGGCCCTACAGGGGCGCCTTCCGTCTCATCGCCGGCGCCCAGTCGGTGGGCCTGATCGACTACCGCACCGTCGCCTCGCGTGTGGGCGAGGTGGAAAATTTCCAGGCCTTCCTGGCCGATTACAACGAGCGCCTGCGCGAGCAGAAGCGGAGCGCCGTGAACTAGCGCTCCTGCACCAGGCGGGACCGTCCGCGCCATTCCAACATGACCTAAAAGGGGCGTTGCCCCTTTCGATCCCGACCAAGGGCCGGCGGCCCTTGGAACCCGATTGATGGGATCCGGGGGTTTCGAAAACCCCTGGCCGGGGGCGTGGGGGCGGGGTCCCCACATGGCCGTCGGGCCACCGCCCGCCGGGCGAGAATTTCCCTTGCATTGACCGGGAGAAAAGCCCTATTAACGCGGCGCGTTTTTTCTTTGCGGTCATCCGCTGATCGGGGAGGGGCGATGGCTGAAAACCTTGCCGCCGGACCGGGCAGGAACCTGGAGCAGACGCCGGGGGACTCCCGCCACGACAGGGCCCGGGAGGCGGCTCACCTTCACCCGGTGGCCGACGGCCGGCAGGACTACACGGTCGAGAAGG
Source organism: Pseudomonadota bacterium (assembly GCA_022567015.1). GTDB lineage: Bacteria > Pseudomonadota > Alphaproteobacteria > Rhodospirillales > 2-02-FULL-58-16 > JACZQZ01. Next base: position 13,749 of record JADFHR010000034.1, on the reverse strand, counting down.
ACGGTCTGCGTTTCGCCGCCATCCATGTGCTCGCGGAGTTCTGGGGCGCCCGCCATCTCGACGACGTCGACGTGATCGAGGACGCGATCCGCACCGCCGCGGAAACGGCGGGCGCGACGGTCCTGCATGTTCACCTCCACCAGTTTTCCTCCACCGGCGGCGTATCCGGAGTGGCGGTGCTGGCGGAATCCCACATCAGCATCCACACCTGGCCCGAGCGCGATTTCGCCGCCATCGACATCTTCATGTGCGGCGCCTGCGATCCCTACAAGGCGGTGCCCGTGCTGCGCCGCGCCCTGGCGCCCACCTCCATGCAGATTTCCGAACACAAGCGGGGCCTGTTTCGGTGAGGTGGTTCGACGAGCGGCTGCATCACGCGTGGCTCAATCACGGATACATCCAGCGTTTCGAGATCACCCGCGTCGTCTACGAGAAGAAGACCGAATTCCAGGACCTGATCATCTTCGACAACCCGGCCTTCGGCCGGGTTCTTGCCCTTGACGGGATCATCCAGACCACGGAAAGGGACGAGTTCGCCTATCACGAAATGCTCGCCCACGTTCCGCTCTTCGCCCACGGCAACGTGAAGACGGTGCTGATCGTCGGCGGCGGCGATGGCGGTGTGTTGCGCGAGGTGCTGCGCCACGATATCGACAAGGCGACCCTTGTCGAAATCGACCGCGCGGTCATCGACGTCTGCCGCGAACACATGCCGCACCTCAGCGGCGGCGCCTTCGAGGACGGGCGCGTCCATGTGGTGATCGCCGACGGCGTCAAGTTCGTCGCCGAAAGTGGCGACACCTTCGACGTCGTTATCGTCGACTCCACCGACCCCATAGGCTCCGGCGCGGCCCTCTTCACGGCCGAGTTCTACGGCAACTGCAAGGCCCGCCTCGCCCCCGGCGGGGTGCTGGTGACGCAAAACGGCGTCCCGTTCTTCCAGCCCGACGAGGTGGTCGAGACCTACCGGCGGCTCGACCCCCTGTTCGCCGACGCCACCTTCTATGTGACCGCGGTGCCCACCTACATCGGCGGGCTGATGACCCTCGGCTGGGCCACCGACGACGCGAGCCTGAGGACGCTTTCTGAGGCCGTCATCGCCAAGAGGGTGGCGAAGGCCCGAATCGAAACCCGGTATTACGCGCCCGCGGTGCACTTGGGCGCCTTCGCCCTGCCGCCCTTTATCACCGCCCTGATGGCCGGGGACGGACATACCAGGACCCGGCCCTGAGGGCCGGGTCCCGTTTCAGGCGCCGAAGCTTCGCATCAGGCTGCCGGCGACCATGAACCAGCCGTCGACGAGGACGAAGAAGATGATCTTGAACGGCAGCGCGATGATGATGGGGGGCAGCATCATCATGCCCAGGGCCATCAGCACCGACGCCACCACCATGTCGATGATCAGGAAGGGAACGAAGATCAGGAACCCGATCTCGAAGGCCCGGCGCAATTCGCTGATCATGAAGGCCGGGATCAGCACCCGCATGGGCACCTCGGCGCGGGCCTCCTCGTCGGGAATGCCGGCCATGTCGACGAACAGGGCCACGTCCTGCTCGCGCACCTGCCTGAGCATGAACTGGCGAATGGGGACCATGGTGCGCTCGAAGGCCTCGAACTCCTCGATCTCGCCCTCGATCAAGGGCTTGATGCCCTGATCGTAGGCCGCCTCGAAGGTGGGCATCATGATAAAGGCGGTGAGGAACAGCGCCAGGCTGACCAGCACCTGGTTGGGCGGCGTCTGCTGGGTCCCCAGCGCCGTGCGCACGAACGAAAGGACGACCACGATGCGGGTGAACGAGGTCATCATGATGAGGAGGGACGGCGCCAGGCTCAGCACCGTGATCAGGGCGACGAGCTGGACGATGCGGGCGGTGGCGGCTCCGCCGCCCTCGCCCAGGTCCAGGGTCAGGCTTTGCGCCGCCGCCGGATCGGACCCCGCCACCAGGCCGGCGATCCCGGCCAGGGCAAGAAACGCGGGCAGGCGGGCCCGGCCGTAGGTCACGTGGGGTCCTCGCGGCCGACGGGGACGGGCTTCTCCCCGGCGGCGTTCTTCAGGGCGGCGGCGAAATCGTCGGTCGGGATGCCGGTTTCGATCACCACGTCCCCGGCGGCGCCAAGCAGGACCAGGTGCTCCTTGGTGTCGCGCTTGACCAGCACGAGCCGCCGCTTGGCGTCCAGGGACAGCACCTCGACCACCGACAAGCGGCCCTTTTTGCCCTTCCTGGCGGCCGTCGGGAAGCCGAGACCGAATCGCCGCGCCACCACGGCCAGCACGCCGATGAGCGCCAGGACGAAGATGAGCGCGAGACCGAAGCGGAAGTAGCTTTCAAATTCCATAGGGGCGGCCCGGCGGCATGCGCATCAGGACTTGTCTTTGGTCTTCGCGTAGACGTCCATCGTCTGGCGGCGAGCCGCGTTCACCGTCCGCGCGTTGACGTCTTCGTTCTGGGCCTTCAGTTCCGCCTCCAGCCGGTCCAGGCCTTCCAGGATGTCGGTGAGCGCCGCTTTGACCGCCGCGGTGTCCTCGGGCGGAACGTGGCGGGTGGCCTCGCACAATGCCCTGACCTTCCCGTCCAGGGCCGAAAGGTCGACTATCTTTTTCTCGGCCAGCAGCCGGCGCGCCGTGGTGACGAGCGAGGTCAGCTTGTCCGCCTCGGGCAGGACTTCCGGCCGCCGACCGGCGTTGGGTTCGCTCATGGGGCGGGGTCCGTCGGAGGGTCGTCCGCCAACGGCGGCATGGCGGCGCTGGCGCGATAGACATAGGCCAGGATTTCGGACACCGCGGCGAAGGCCTCCATCGGAATCTCGTCGTCGATGCCGATGGCGCTCAGCAACTGGGCGAGGTCGGCGTCCTCGCGGACCTTGATGTCGTGGGCGAAGGCGATGTCGAGGATCTTTTTGGCGATGCTCCCCCGGCCGCCGGCCACCACCTTGGGCGCGAATTCGCTTTCCGGCTGGTAGGCCAGCGCCACGGCCACCGGCTCTGTTTTGGCCTGGCCTTGGGACTTGGTGTCAGAATCCGACAAGATGGGGTACCCGATCGCCGCCGCCCGCCCAATCACGGGGCGTGAGTGTGGGCCAACATGCTTAACAATTGTTTAAATGGGGCCGGGCGATAAAAACCATTGAAGTCAATTGGTTATACGGATTTTCCGGCCCCGCCGCGGGGTCTGGAAAGGCCATCGCCGGCGTCCCCGCCGGCGCCCGGTGTCGACCATGCGGGGGCCGCGGGCATGGGGCCTTTTACGGATTCTTAAGGGTGCACGGCGACACTATGCCTCCACGGTCACCGAGACGCCCGAGCCCGAAGGGGGCACTCGGTGGTCCCGCAACAGGCGCCGGGTCAGCATGGAATTAGACAAGATCGCGCTTTTCGGCCTGGTCAAGAAGCGCCTTGCCTGGCTCGCCCAGCGCCAGGAGGTCCTGGCCAGGAACATCGCCAATTCGGACACGCCGGGGTACAAGCCGCGCGATCTCAAGGCCTTCGATTTCAGGCGGCTGGTGAGCCGCGAGGTCGGACGGGTCACCCTGGACGTGAGCAACCGGGCCCACGTCGGCGGCGGACCCAGACGCTCCGCCGATTTCGCCGAGGAGAGAACGCGCCACCCCTATGAGTCGGCGCCCGCCGGCAACGCGGTGATCCTTGAGGAGCAGATGATGAAGGTCGGCGAGACGACCATGAACTACAGGTTGACGGCCGAACTGTACAAGAAGCACCTGAACATGATCCGCATCGCGCTGGGCCGGCGCCAATAGGTGGGGCCAATGGACGACCTGTTGAAGACGATGCGCATTTCCGCCGCCGGCATGAAGGCCCAGGGCACGCGGCTGAGGGTGATTTCGGAGAACATCGCCAACGCCGATTCGTTGCCCCGGTCCCCGGACGATCTGCCCTACCGCCGCAAAGTGGTGACGTTCAAGACCGAGCTCGACCGCGCCACCGGCGTGGAAAGCGTGCGCGTCGACAAGGTCCGCCCGGACATGTCCAAGTTTCAGAAACGCTACGACCCCAACCATCCGGCGGCCGATGCCCAGGGCTACGTGCTGGCGCCCAACGTCACCTCTCTCATCGAGATGATGGACATGCGCGAGGCGCAGCGGTCCTACGAGGCCAACCTGAACGTCATCAAGGCCGCCAAATCGATGTTGCGCCAGACCATAGACATCCTCCGATAGGCCGTCCCGGCGCCGGGTGGGCGTAACCAGCAGGAGCCAACCATGCCAAGTGCCGCAGAGAACATCACCAGCGCCATCGCCGCCTACGCCAAGGCGGCCAAGGGGGGCGGGCCGGGAATCGATGCGCGCGATTCGGCGCCGAGCGACGACTTCGCCAACCTGGTCAAAGGCGCCATCCGCCACGCCGTCAAGGTCGGCGAGGAAAGCGAGCGCCTGTCGATGGCCGGAATCACCGGCCAGGCCGAGCTTTCCCAGGTGGTCACCGCGGTCGCCGAGGCCGAGCTCGCCTTGCAGACGGTGGTCGCGGTGCGCGACAAGGTCATCGAGGCCTACCGGGAAATCATGCGGATGCCCATGTAAGGGACCGGCGAAGAGCGGGTGGGGTCATGAACGAGGTCGACGTCCTGGAGGTGGGCCAAGAGGCCCTGTTCGTCGTGTTGAAGACGGCGGGCCCGATCATGCTGTCGGGCCTCGCCATCGGCCTCATCATCGCCCTGTTCCAGGCCCTTACCACGATCCAGGAGATGACGCTGACCTTCGTCCCCAAGATCATCGTCATCTTCTTCGCCATCATCGTGTTTCTGCCCTTCATGATGACCACGGTGATCGAGTTCGCCCGGCAACTGTTCGACCGCATGGTCGCACTGGGTTAGGACCGGCTAGGCAGGCATGCTGCAGGCCTTTTTCACCCTCAACGTCTTCGGTTTCTTCCTGATCTTTTCCCGCATCGGGACGGCCTTCCTCCTTCTGCCGGGGTTCAGCGCCAGCTTCGTCAGCCCGCGCATGCGGCTTGTCTTCGCCCTCGCCGTGACCTTCGTGGTGGCGCCTGTCCTGGCCACCAGCCTGCCGGGCCTGCCGGAGACGCCGGCGGGCCTGGGGCTGCTGGTGATCGGCGAGGTGGTGATCGGGGCGTTCCTGGGGACCATCGGGCGCATTCTGATGGGCGCCCTGCAAACCGCGGGAACGCTGATCTCGTATATGTCGTCGATGGCCAACGCCTTCATCCAGGACCCCATCGCCGAGCAGCAGAGCTCGCTGTTCGCCGGTTTCCTCGGCACCACGGGCGTCCTGCTGATTTTCGTCACCAACACCCACCACGTTATGTTGGGGGCCGTGGTCGACAGCTATTCCCTGTTTCTTCCCGGACGGCCCCTCGACATGGGGGACATCGGCCTGATGATGGCGCGCCGGGTGGCGGAGAGTTTCACGCTTGGCGTACAGCTTGCCTCGCCATTCATCGTCACCGGCCTCACATATTACCTGGGCCTCGGCCTTCTTGGACGCCTGATGCCCGCCCTGCCGGTGTTTTTCGTCGGCCTGCCGATCCAGATCGCGATCCAGATTTCGGTGTTCGCACTCACCATATCAGGCATAATGATGGTGTTCTTGTCGCGCTTCGAAGAAGGTTTCTCAGTCTTTTTGGTGCCTTGACAATCTTCGGGACGGGCCATGGCAGAAGAAGACGACGCATCGAAAACGGAAGACCCGACAGCGAGAAAGCTGGAGAAGGCCCGCGACAAGGGCCAGGTCGCCATGTCCCAGGAGGTCAAGAGCTGGATGATCCTCCTGGGCGGTGCCTTTGCGATGATCGTCATGGCGCCGGGAATCATGCGGGACATTCGCCTGACCTCCCTGAAGTTCATCGAATCGCCCGACGCCATCGCCATCGACGGCCCACACCTCAGACACGTGTTAGGCGAACTGTTGGGGGACCTGGCCTGGATCCTGTTGCCGTTCATGGGGCTGCTGGTGGTCCTGGCGCTGGTCGCCAACATCGGGCAGACGGGGTTCATATGGGCGCCTGAAAAGCCCAAACCCCAGATTTCCAAGATTTCGCCGCTCAAGGGCGCGAAACGGATATTCGGGGCGAAGGGGTTCGTGGAGTTCGTCAAGGGCCTGGCCAAGCTGTCCCTGGTCACCGTGGTGGCGTTCGGGCTCGCCATACCGCTGCTCGGCGACATCGCCCTGCTGCCGTCCCTCGAGATCGGCCAGACCCTCGATCGCATCCACTGGATCGCCATCTGGCTGATGGTCGGCACCGTGGCGGTGATGACGGCCATCGCCGCCCTCGACTTCGCCTACCAGAAATTTTCCCACCTCAAGCAGATGCGGATGACCAAGCAGGAGGTCAAAGACGAACACAAGCAGTCCGAAGGCGACCCCCTGGTCAAGGCGCGCATCCGCAAGCTGCGCATGGCGCGCGCCCAGGAGCGCATGATGGCGGCGGTGCCCGAGGCGGACGTCGTGATCACCAACCCCACCCACTACGCCGTCGCCCTGGAATACAAGATGCAGACCATGCCGGCGCCCAAGCTGGTGGCCAAGGGCGTGGATTCCCTGGCCCAGCGCATCCGCGCGGTGGCCGAGGAGAACGACGTCCCCGTGGTCGAGAACGCGCCGCTCGCCCAGGCCCTCTACGCCACGGTGGAGTTGGACGGGGAAATCCCGGACGAACATTATAAGGCGGTGGCCGAGATTATCGGCTATGTCATGCGCCTGAGAGGCCAACTGCCCCATGCACCCCAAGCACCCCATGCATGACGCGAACGGGAAAGGGGCGGCGCACCGGTCCGTCGCCGCGCCCATAGGATACGGCCCGGCGGGCGGGAGTTCCGCCGCCGGCGAAACGCCGGCGGCGCCCCGTCTGCTCTCCGTGGCGGCCCCCTGGGGCGCCGCCGCGGCGGTGCTGGCGGCGGCGGCGGCGCTGCTCCATTGGGCGGTCCCCGGGTATTCCGTGGCCGCCGCCGGGCTCGCCGCCCTGGCCCTGGCGTTGCTGTTCGCGCTGGCCTGGGCCGTGGGCCGGGCGCATGCCGGCAATCCCGTCGCCGAGTTGCTGCTGGCCGCCGCCGAGGGCGGCACGGAAGGCCGTCTCATCACCGCCCCCGACGGCCGGGTGGTGTACGCGAACCCCGCCTTTCACCGGCTGTTCGCCCAGGCGCCGGCGGGCCGGCGGGGAGACGCGGTGTCGCTCGAGGCCGTCGCCGCCCATCTCGCCGGGGGCGAGGAGGAAGCGGAGGATTTCGCCCGCCTGCGCGCCAGCGCCGCGGCAGGGATCCCGGGACAGGCGGAGGTACGCCTGCGCGTGCCCTCGGGCGCCGTCGAGTGGCGGCGCATCTCCGTGCATCCCGTGGCCGGCGGCCGCGGCCACGCCCTGTGGCGGGCCAGGGACGTCACCGCGGACCGCGAGATCGAGGCCGTCCGCCGCGGCGAAGAGGAAATGCTGGCCGACTTCCTGGACCACCTGCCGGCGGGTTTCTTCTCCGCCGACGCCGAGGGCCGCATCCTGTACGCCAACCGGACCCTTGCCCGGTGGCTGGCGCCGCCGCCGGGCGAGAGCGGGCTCAGGGGCCGCCGCTTCGCCGACTTCGTGGTCGCCGGCCGGACCGCGCCGGCGGGCGGCGGAACGGCCGGCGACGCGGCCCCGCACATGGACGGCGACGTCACCCTGCTGAGGCGCGGCGGCGGCACGTTCAGGGCCTGCCTGGTGCAGTCCGAGCGCGCCGACGCCGACGGCAACATGGTCTACAGCCGCTCGGTCGTGCTCCGCGACCTGACGTGGCGGAACGCCGGCGAAGGCGCCATCGCCGGCCGCGGCCCGCGGCAGCGCCTCCATTGGCTGTTCACCGAGGCGCCGGTGGGCATCGTGCTCCTCGATATCGCGGGCGTGGTCACCGACTGCAACCGGGCCTTCCTCAAGTTCCTCGGCGTGCACCGCGAGGCGGTGGTCGGGCGGACGTTTTCCGAGCGCATCGGCGCCGAAGACCAAAGCGAGGCGGCGGCGCAGCTTACCCAGGTGGTCAAGGGCGCCATGCCGTCGGTGCATCTGGAGGTGCGCATGCCCGGCACCGGCGGCCGCGAGCTGTCGGCGGCGCTCTATGCCACCCCCATGGAGGACGCGGACGCCAACATCTTGGGGTTGGTCCTGCATTGCATCGATACCACCGAGCAAAAGGACCTGGAGATTCGCTTCGCCCAGTCCCAGAAGATGCAGGCGATGGGTCAGCTGGCCGGCGGCATCGCCCACGATTTCAACAACCTGTTGACCGCCATGATCGGCTTTTCCGATCTGCTGCTGGAGCGCCACGGCGCCGACGATCCGTCCTTCGCCGACATCATGCAGATCCGCCACAACGCCAACCGGGCGACCAACCTGGTGCGTCAGCTTTTGGCGTTTTCGCGCCAGCAGGACCTGAAGCCGGTGGTGCTGGACGCCACCGAGGCCCTGTCGGACCTGGCCAGCCTTCTGCGCCGGCTGATCGGCGAGACCATAGACCTCAAGATGGAGCACGGCCGCGACCTGGACGCGGCGAAGGTGGACCGCGGGCAGTTCGACCAGATCATCATCAACCTGGCGGTCAACGCGCGCGACGCCATGCCCGGCGGCGGCACCCTGACCATCCGCACGTCCAATGCCGCGGTGGCGGCGGCCGTGCAGCGCGGCTCCGAAGTGTTGCCGGTCGGCGAGTACCTGTTGATCGAGGTCGCGGACACCGGGACCGGCATCGCCAAGGAGACGATCGAGCACATCTTCGAGCCCTTCTTCACCACCAAGGAGGTGGGGGCGGGCACCGGGCTCGGGCTGTCCACGGTGTACGGCATCGTCCGCCAGACCGGCGGCGTCATCTTCGTCGACAGCGCCCCCGGCGAGGGCGCGGCGTTCAAGATCTACCTGCCCCGCTACGTGGAGTCCGCCGCGGACGCGAAGGCCGGCGCCCCCGCCGAACGGGCGGCGGCGGCGCGCCCGGCCCCACCCGACGAGCCGGCGGGCGAGGTCGACCTCACCGGGGAGGGCACCGTGCTGCTGGTCGAGGACGAGGCCGCCGTCCGCATGTTCGGCGCCCGGGCCCTGCGCAACAAGGGCTACAAGGTGCTGGAGGCGGACAACGGCGAAGGGGCGCTGGAGGTCATCGGCAAAGCGGGCGAGCCCATCGACCTCATCATCTCCGACGTGGTCATGCCGGGGATGGACGGCCACACGCTGATCAAGCGGGTGCGGCGCGAATTGCCCGACGTCAAAGTCATCCTCATGTCGGGCTACGCCGAGGACGTCGCGGCGGCGGAGATCGAGCGCGACCCGACCATCCACTTCCTGGCCAAGCCGTTCACCCTGAAGGGCCTCGCCGGCAAGGTGAAGGAGCTGATGGCGGGGTGAGGGCGGGGCCCGGGCGGGGAAGCGGCGGGACAGCCGACGGCCGACGGGGCTTCGCGGGATTCGGAATCGCCCCGACCTGCGCCCGCCCATTTCCTCAGGACAAAAAGAGAATTTGGTCGGATTTTCCTTTCTATTTCAACGATTAACAAAAAACTGTTGCAGGCGGGAACAAAACGTGTACATTGGGCTTCGGTTGCATCCCGTCCCACCCTATGGAATAAGAGAGCCAAGCCATGCCGCAAAGCGTTTTACGTCTCGTGGAACAGGACGCCATGGACAAGAACAAGGCCCTCGAGGCCGCCGTCGCCCAGATCGAACGGGCCTTCGGCAAGGGCTCGATCATGCGTCTCGGCCAACGGGAAACGGTGGAGGCCGACGTCGTCCCCAGCGGTTCGCTGGGCCTCGACATCGCGCTTGGCATCGGCGGCCTGCCGCGCGGCCGCGTCGTCGAGATCTACGGGCCCGAAGCCTCGGGCAAGACGACCCTGGCGCTGCACGTGGTGGCCGAGGCCCAGAAGAAGGGCGGCACCTGCGCCTTCGTCGATGCCGAGCACGCGCTCGATCCCATCTATGCCGGGAAGCTGGGCGTCGACGTGGACGACCTGCTGATCTCCCAGCCCGACACCGGCGAACAGGCCCTCGAGATCACCGATACCCTGGTCCGCTCGGGCGCCATCGACGTCCTCGTCATCGACAGCGTCGCCGCCCTCGTGCCGCGCGCCGAACTGGAAGGCGAGATGGGGGATTCGCACATGGGCCTGCAGGCCCGGCTGATGAGCCAGGCCCTGCGCAAGCTCACCGCATCGGTGTCCCGCTCCAGATGCATGATCATCTTCATCAACCAGATCCGCATGAAGATCGGGGTCATGTTCGGCAACCCGGAAACCACGACCGGCGGCCACGCGCTCAAGTTCTATGCCTCCGTGCGCCTGGAGATCCGGCGCATCGGCGCGATCAAGGACCGCGACGAGATCATCGGCAACCAGACCCGGGTAAAGGTGGTGAAGAACAAGCTGGCGCCGCCGTTCAAGAGGGTGGAGTTCGACATCATATTTGGCGAGGGCATCTCCAGGACCGGCGAGCTTATCGACCTCGGCCTGCAGGCGGGGATCGTCGAGAAGTCCGGGTCCTGGTACTCCTATGATTCGGAGCGCATCGGCCAGGGCCGCGAGAACGCCAAGAAATATCTCGCCGAGCACCCGGACGTGGCGGCCGGCATCGAGACCGCCATCCGCCGCGGCGCGGGACTGGACGCCGATGCGGCGGCCGCGCCTCAGGACGCGACGGCGGAAAGCGAAACCGAAAACGAGGTCCAGGCGGGCGAGTAACCTCCCTGATCCCCGGGGATTTCCCTTGCGCGGTCCCGAAAGGGGCCGCGTTTTTTTGGCCCGACGCCGGTTCCCGGCGCCGGCGCGGCGCGGCGCCGAATGGGCGCGTGCCGACGTCAGGCGTTGGTTTATGCGCGCATTCGGCCTAAATTGAAGGCCATGCAGACGGTCAACGACATTCGCCAGGCGTTTCTCGATTTCTTCGCCGGCCACGGACACCGGGTCGTCGAGTCGGGCCCGCTGGTGCCGCGCAACGACCCCACCCTGCTGTTCACCAACTCCGGCATGGTGCAGTTCAAGAACGTCTTCACCGGCCTCGAGACCCGCGACTATGTGCGCGCGGTGACGTCGCAGAAATGCGTGCGCGCCGGGGGCAAGCACAACGATCTGGAAAACGTCGGCTACACCGCCCGCCACCACACGTTCTTCGAGATGCTGGGCAACTTCTCGTTCGGCGACTACTTCAAGGACGTGGCCATCGAGCTGGCGTGGAAGCTGGTGACCGGGGAGTACGGCCTGGACAGGGACAGGTTGCTGGTCACCGTCTATGCCGAGGACGACGACGCCTTCGACCTGTGGAAGAAGATCGCCGGACTCCCCGAACAGCGCATTCTCCGCATAGCCACGTCGGACAACTTCTGGGCCATGGGCGAAACCGGTCCCTGCGGGCCGTGCTCGGAGATCTTCTACGACCACGGCGACCACATCCCCGGCGGCCCGCCGGGCAGCCCGGACGAGGACGGCGACCGCTTCATCGAGATCTGGAACCTGGTGTTCATGGAGTTCGAGCAGGTGACGCCGGACAAGCGCGTCCCCCTGCCCAAACCGTCGGTCGACACCGGCATGGGGCTGGAGCGCACCGCCGCCGTGCTCCAGGGCACCCACGACAATTACCGGATCGACCTCTTTCGCGCCCTCATCGCGGCGTCGGCGGAGGCCACGGGCGTCGATGCGGATGGCCCGCACCAGGTCTCCCACCGGGTCATCGCCGATCACCTCAGGGCCACCGGCTTCCTCATCGCCGACGGCGTGCTGCCGTCCAACGAGGGGCGGGGATACGTCCTGCGCCGCATCATGCGCCGCGCCATGCGTCACGCGCAGCTGATCGGCTGCACCGAGCCCCTCCTGTGGCGGCTGGTGCCCGTCCTCGTCGCCCAGATGGGCCAGGCGTTTCCCGAGCTGGTGCGGGCCGAATCCCTGATCGCCGAGACCCTGAAGCTGGAGGAATCCAGGTTCAAGCGGACCCTGGACCGGGGCCTCGGGCTGCTCGACGAGGCGACGGCGGACCTGCGCCCCGGCGGCGAGTTGTCCGGCGACGTCGCGTTCAAGCTGTACGACACCTACGGCTTTCCCCTCGACCTCACCCAGGACGCGCTGCGCGCCAAGGGCATGGCCGTCGATACGGACGCCTTCAACGCCGCCATGGAGCGCCAGCGCGCCGAGGCCCGCAAGGCCTGGGCCGGCTCCGGCGAGGCGGCCACCGACGAGGTGTGGTTCTCCGTCCACGAGGAACTGGGCGCCACCGAATTCCTCGGCTACGAAACCGCAACCGCCGAAGGCCGGGTGGTCGCCATCGTCGTCGACGGCAAGCGCACGTCCGAGGCCAGGGCCGGCCAGACGGCCGCCGTCGTCGTCAACCAGACCCCGTTCTATGGCGAATCCGGCGGCCAGGTGGGAGACACCGGCGCCATGACGGCCGCCGGCAAGGCCCGCCTGACGGTGACCGATACCCAGAAGAAGGTGGGCGCCGTGCACGTCCACGTGGTCCGGGTGGAGGACGGGGTCCTGGGCGTCGGCGACGAGGTGGTCCTGGAGGTGGACGCGGAGCGCCGCGACCGCGTGCGCGCCAATCACTCCGCCACCCACCTGTTGCACGCGGCGCTCAGGCGCGGGCTGGGCGATCACGTGACCCAGAAGGGGTCCCTGGTGGCGCCGGACCGGTTGCGCTTCGACGTCAGCCACCCGAAGGCCATCTCGCCCGAGGAGATCGCCGCCGTCGAGGACCGGGTCAACGCCCAGATCCGCCGCAACGGCGCGGTCGTCACCCACCTGATGGATCCCGAGGAGGCGGTCGGGGCGGGCGCCCTGGCCCTGTTCGGCGAAAAGTACGGCGACGAGGTGCGGGTGCTGAGCATGGGCGAGGACGAAGACGGCGCTTTCTCCACCGAGCTCTGCGGCGGCACCCACGTCGGCCGCACCGGCGACATCCAGGCGTTCAAGATCGTCGCCGAAGGGGCGGTGGCCGCCGGCGTGCGCCGCATCGAGGCGCTCACCGGCGCCGCCGTGCACACCTATTTCAACGCGCAGGAGGCGGCGTTGGCCGAGACCGCCGCCCTGCTCAAGAGCGCGCCGGCGGACGTTCCCGCCCGGGTCGCCGCCCTCATCGAGGAACGCCGGAAACTGGAGCGCGAGCTGACCGAGGCCCGGCGCCGGATGGCCACCGGCGGCGTCGACGCCGGCGAGGTGAAGGACGTGGGCGGTGTCAAGTTCACGCCGCGGCTGCTCGACGGCGTACCGGCCAAGGACCTGAAGGGCCTGGCCGACGACCTCAAGCGCCAGGTGGGGTCCGGCGTGGCGGCGCTGGTCAGCGTCAACGAGGGCAAGGCGTCCCTCGTCGTCGCCGTGACCGACGATCTGACCGACCGCATCAGCGCCATCGATCTGGTGCGCGCCGGCTCGGCCGCCGTCGGCGGCAAGGGCGGCGGCGGGCGTCCCGACATGGCCCAGGCCGGCGGTCCCGAAGGGGCCCACGCCCAGGCCGCGCTGGAAGCCATCGAGGCGGCCCTGAGCCAGGTGGGGTAGCGCCAAGAATCACCAATCCCCGGTACGCCTCTCATCGGGACATACGCCGGGTGTGGCAAGCGCTGCCGTATCCCCCGGCGTACCCCGGCGCCCCCGGCGTTGAAAAAATTCAAACGCAGGGGAAGGGGATGTACCGCGCGCGGGAGTTTCCGTATTTGAGGCTCATACCAAGGGTCGCTGATCATGACTCATAGAGATCGCGTAGGCGGCTCGTCGGGCAGGAGGAAAGTTGCAGGCGATGCGGCGCATCGTCGAAACTTTTCGACGCCCTCCGACGGGCCGCATACGCGA
>JADFHR010000033.1 GCA_022567015.1 Pseudomonadota bacterium | reverse complement strand
GTCCAGTGAAAGGACAGGGGCAGGGGCCGCAAACGAAGCCGATTCCCGTTGTGACGCCCGGCGCTGAGACGGTGCGCCGGGGGCCGGACGGTCCCGTCCGCCCTGCCCCGGGGCGGCTCAATGGATATAGGCGGTCTTCCGGGACGGCTTTCTTTTCCGGGGTTTGGGGGGCTTCGGCATGCGCCCCGGAAGGATGAAGAAATATTCAGCGAGCATGTTGGCGAACAGCAACAATTCCTCGGTTTCGTCCTTGCCTGGCAGCGGCCCGGGGTCATCGTCCGTGTGCGTGGTAATCCCGATCCCCCCGACCCGCTTGGCCCAATCGCCCATCACCTCGGGCAGGACACGATCCTCCACGGCCTTCTCGATCCGACCCAGCAGGCTGCCTTTTTTGTAGTCCATCTCGGCCGTCATCGCGTCGATCGCGCTGACCGCGGCACCGGCGCAGGCCACCGGAGCCGTGCGCGAGTCGTTTGCATCCTGGAGGATCGTGCGTGGGCGTTTGGGCACCGAATTGGGGACCACGGCGCTGTTGTACCGTGGCCGGTTGAAGAGGAGACGCCAGGGGTCAGGGCCCCCGCCCATGTAATACCCGATCGTCGCGCCCGTGCAGTCCGCGTTGGTGCACATGTGAAGGACGGCGACCAGCGGCCCCGCCGCCCCTTTCTCCAGGCGATAGTTTTGAACCACCAGTTCGGGATCGGATACCGGCGGCATGCTCACCTTATCGCCGCACCGGGGACAGCGTGTCGAATAATGGGGGATCGGGTCTGCCGTCATTGACCGTCTACCTGTTGCCTGGGCACGTGTTTCCGGAAAACAAGGGACCGGTCCATCGCCGCCCGGGCCGGTTGGTGCATGGATAAGTGTCTCGCCGATCGCACGCCGCCGTCGCCTTGAGTGTCGCCCCGGGATGTTTTTTTAAGACACACGGAGCCGGCGAACCGCCGCCGACCACTCGATGTTGGTGGAGGGCGCGCCGGGAATCGAACCCGGGACAACCTGATTAAAAGTCAGGTGCTCTGCCAACTGAGCTACGCGCCCCCTTTCCGCGGGTGCGGAGAAAATAGGGACCGCGCCGGGACCGGTCAATCCCCCTTGCCCGGGGCGGCGCGCGCGTGCGCAAGGCGCTCGACGATGCGCTTCTCCACCTTCGGCGCGACGAAATGGCTGATGTCGCCGCCCAGCCTGCCGATCTCCTTGACGAACCGCGAGGCGATGAACTGGTAGCGGTCCGAGGCCATGAGAAAGACCGTCTCCACCAACGGGTTCAGGCGCGAGTTCATGCCCGCCATCTGGAACTCGTATTCGAAATCCGATACCGCCCTCAAACCCCGGATGATCACCGACGCGCCCACCTCGCCGACGAAGTGCATGAGCAGGGTGTCGAACGCCACCACCCGGACGCGGCTGCCGTCGCCGTTGGGGATCGCGGCAATTTCGTCCTCGACCATGGCGACCCGTTCCTCCAGGGTGAACAGGGGCTCCTTGCCGGCGTTGACGGCGACGGCGACGATGAGGCGGTCCACCACCCTGGTCGCCCGCGAGATGATGTCGAGATGACCGTTGGTCAGGGGATCGAAGGTTCCCGGATAGACGCCGGTACGGGGCTCGGTCATCCTCGGTCCTCTCCTTCCGGGCTCGGGGGTCCGGGCGGGCCGGACCCGGATCCGGCGTCGGGTGCGCCGGCGTCCTCCTGGCCGGCGTCCTCCCGGGCGGCGTCCTCCTGGGCGGTGTCCTCCTGGGAGGTGTCCTCTTCGGAGTCCATGTCGCCGTCTACTTCCCGGATGCGGCTCACCGACACCACGTGCTCGTCGGCGGCGGTCTTGAACACGGTCACGCCGCGGGTCTTGCGGCCGGCGCGCCGGACCCCGCCCACGGGGATGCGGATAATCTTGCCGCCGTCGCTGACCATGACCATCTGGTCGGTGTCGATGACCGGAAATGAGGCGACGACGGTGCTGGTGGTGCCGTTTTCGCGGCGCAGGTCCATGTTGTCGATGCCTTTGCCGCCGCGCCCGGTGATGCGGTACTCATAGGCCGACGCGCGCTTGCCGAAGCCGTCCTCGGTGACGGTGAGGATGAACTGCTCGTCCGCCGACATGTCGATGAACGCGGATGTCTCCAGCCTGGCGGCGAGGGCCTTGTCGCGCTCCCTGTCCTCGGGGCGCTCGGTATAGTCGCTGCCGGCCAGCCGGCGCTTGGCGTTGACCGCCTGCAGGTATTCGTCCCGCTCCGCCACCTCGGCCTTCACGTGCCTGAGCGCCGACATGGCGATGACCTGATCGTCCCTGGCCAGGCGGATGCCCCTGACCCCGGTGGCGGTGCGGCCCATGAACACGCGCACGGCGATGACCGGGAAGCGGATGCATTTGCCGCCGCGGGTGGCCAGCAAGACGTCCTCGTCCTCGGCGCAGGTGCGCACGCGCACCAGGCTGTCGCCGGAGTCCAGCTTCATGGCGATCTTGCCGTTGGCCCAGACGTTGACGAAGTCGCTAAGCCGGTTGCGCCGCACGTGGCCCGACGCGGTGGCGAACATGACGAAAAGGTCGCCCCAGGTTTCCTCGTCCTCGGGCAGGGGCATCAGGGTGGTAATGGTCTCGCCTTGGCCCAGGGGCAGCAGGTTGATCATGGCCTTGCCGCGCGCCTGCGGGGAGCCCAGGGGCAGCTTGTACACCTTCAGCTTGTAGACGATCCCGGTGGACGAGAAGAACAGCACCGGTGTGTGGGTGTTGACCACGAAGACCTGGCTGACGAAGTCCTCGTCGCGCATGGACATGCCGGCGCGGCCCTTGCCGCCGCGGTGCTGGGCGCGGTAGGTCGAAAGCGGCACCCGCTTGATGTAGCCCGAGTTGGTGACGGTGACCACCATGTCCTCGCGCTGGATGAGGTCCTCGATGTCGTGTTCGAACGCTCCCTCTTCCAGCGCCGTGCGGCGCGGCGTGGCGAACCGCTCCTTGATGTCGAGCAGCTCGGCCTTGAGGATGTCCAGCAACCGTTGCCGCGACGCCAGCACGGCCAGGTGCTCTTCGATCTGGCGCGCCAGCTCTTTCAGGTCGTCGCCGATCTTGTCGCGCTCCAGCCCCGTCAGGCGCTGCAGACGCAACTCCAGAATGGCCTTGGCCTGGATCTCCGAAAGCCGGTAGCGGCCGTCCTCCACCCGGCGCCCCGGCTCGTCCAGCAGCGCGATCATGGGGGCCATGTCCGCCGCCGGCCAGGGCTGCTCCATGAGCCGCGTCCTGGCGGTGGCCGGGTCGGGCGCCGCGCGGATGATCTTGATCACCTCGTCGATGTTGGCCACGGCCACGGCGAGGCCGGCCAGCACGTGGGCCCTGTCCCTGGCCTTGCCCAGCTCGAAGATGGTGCGCCGCCGGATGACCTCTTCACGGAACGCGACGAAGGCGGCGATGATCTCCTTCAGGTTCATCGTCTCCGGCTGGCCGCCACGGAGGGCCAGCATGTTGATGCCGAAGCTGGTCTGCAGGGGCGTGTAGCGGTAGAGCTGGTTGAGCACCACGTCGGGCACGGCGTCGCGCTTGAGCTCCACCACCACGCGCACGCCGTCGCGGTCCGATTCGTCGCGCAGCTCGGCGACGCCCTCGATCTTCTTGTCGCGCACGGCCTCGGCCAGGGTCTCCACCATGCGCGCCTTGTTCACCTGATAGGGTATCTCGGAAATGATGATGGCATCGCGGTCCTTGCGGATTTCCTCGATGGTTGTGCGCCCGCGCACGATCACCGCCCCGCGCCCGGTGTGATAGGCGAGATGGATGCCCTGTTTGCCGAGGATGATGGCGCCGGTGGGAAAGTCGGGTCCCTGGATGTGGTTCTCGATCAGCGTGTCGACGGTGATGTCGGGGTCGTCGATGAGGGCGCAGCAGGCGTCGATCACCTCGCCCAGGTTATGGGGCGGAATGTTGGTGGCCATGCCGACCGCGATGCCGCCCGCCCCGTTGACCAGCAGGTTGGGAAACTGGGCCGGGAGCACCGAGGGCTCGCTTTCGGACTCGTCGTAGTTGGAGCGGAAGTCGACGGTGTCCTTGTCGATGTCCTCGAGCAGGGCATGGGCGGCGCGGGCCAGCCGCGCCTCGGTGTAGCGCATGGCCGCCGCCCGGTCGCCGTCCATGGAGCCGAAGTTGCCCTGCCCGTCGATGAGCGGCAGACGCAACGAAAAGTCCTGGGCCATGCGCACCATGGCGTCGTAAATGGCGCTGTCGCCGTGGGGATGGTATTTGCCCATGACCTCGCCGACGATGCGCGCCGCCTTGCGGAAGGGGCGGTTGTAATCGTAGCCGCTCTCCTTCATGGAATAGAGGATCCGCCGGTGCACCGGCTTGAGCCCGTCGCGCACGTCGGGCAACGCCCGGCTGACGATTACGCTCATGGCGTAATCGAGGTAGGACGTCCTCATCTCGCCTTCGATGGTGACCGGCGTGATGTCCCCACCGGGGGGCGTGGTCAGGGTCGTCGTCAACGGGAATTACTCAGTGCAATCAAAAGCAAAGGAAGGAAGGGCCGGGGCCGGTCCGGCAACGTATACGGAAGGATGAAAGCTAGCACCTTTCGCCCCTGCAAACAACTGCGTGGCGGGCGTTTTTCGGCCGCCCGCAAACCAGCCGCAACACACCATTTTGTTCGGACGGGTTTCTACCTATAATGAAATTCCATAACGTGGAAATCCCTCATTCAGGGTATTTCGAAAGGGGAGGGCGGTCATGGCCAATACGCTTACAATTGCCACGTTCAATGTGGAAAACCTCTTTACGCGCTTTAAGTTCAAGGGCAGGCGGGTGAAGAACCCTCCGGGCAGCAAGAAGAAAACCAGGTTTGTCCGCTACACGCCCAAGCAACTGGCCAAGGCGGTCGAGGACGGATTCATCATCGACCGCAACGTCTTCAAGCGATACCTGCGACCGTCACGGACGCTCACCGCCGAGGCCCTAAAGGGCGTGAATGCCGATGTTGTGGGTCTGCAGGAGGTTGAGAATCTCGACATCCTGAAGCTTTTCAACACGCGCTACCTGAAGGGAGCGAGCAAATTCAAGTACCAATACCTCATCGACGGCAATGATAACCGGTTTATCGATGTCGCCCTGCTCAGCAAACTCGAGGTCGATTTCCTCCGCACCCATCAGTTCAGGAAGAAGGGGAAATCCAAAGTCTTCAGCCGCGACTGCCTGGAGGCCCACGTGAAAGTGGGGGGCAAGACAGTCCCCTTCTTCGTCAACCACTTCACGTCCATGATGAGGGGACGCTCCAAAAGCCGGCGACGCCGCCGCGATCAGTCAAATGAATTGCTTAAGATCCTCAGGGAACGGTTTGGCAATAATTTCGGCGACCACGATTTCGTGGTGCTGGGCGATCTCAACGATTACATGGAGCCCGGCGCCCACGCCGCCTCCGGAATCAAACCGCTGCTGGAATCAGGCCAGATGGAGAATGTGGTCGACCAGCTGCCCGCGGGCGAGCGGTGGACCCACTATTACTCCGGCGACAAATCGTATCACCAGCTGGACTACATTCTGATCAGCAAGTCGCTGGCCAAAAAAAATCCGACGGTAAAGCCGGTAATCGAACGCCGCGGCCAGCCGAAGCGGGTGAACCGGCCTGGGCAGCCTAAACGCGTGAAAAAGTTTTTTCCGGAGATCAAGGGGGCGCTCAAGGCATCCGACCACTGCCCCGTCGCCATCACCCTTAAGGTTTAATCTCGTCCCGCTACGGTCACGGAAGGCGGAATTCGCCGGAAGGACGGGGGGGCGCCCGGCGACACACCCGACACCCACGGGGACATTGACGCCGTTACCGCGGCCAAGGAAGATCCGATGGTCCCCACGCCGGGAACCCGTGGCCTGGGTGAAGGGGTGGGCCCGGGCGGGCGCGTAGTTCAACCGGTAGAGCCGTCCCCTCATAAGGGATTGGGTGCGGGTTCGACTCCGCCCCGGCGCACCAGATCCCCCGGTCAACCAATGAGGTCAAAGGGGCGTTGCCCCTTTTGATCCCCACCAAGGGCCGACGGCCCTTGGAACCCGATTGAAGGGGTCCAGGGGTTATAACCCCTGGCGGGGGTGTGGGGGCGGAGCCCCCCGGGGCCATAAGGCCGCCACCGCGGGGCCGAATACCCGGCCGCTCAGAACGGAATCTCGTCGTCCAGGTCGCCGCCGGAGGGACCGGCCCCCGGGCCGCCCGTCTCGGCGCCCGCCGCCGGCGCCTCGTGCTCCGTCCCGCCGCCGGCCTCGCCGGCCGCGTATTCGCCGCTGCCGGCGTTGCGGCTGTCGAGCATGGTGAGCTCGCCGCGGTAGCGCTGCAGCACGACCTCGGTGGTGTACTTCTCGACGCCGTCGTTGCCGGTCCACTTGCGGGTCTGCAGGGCGCCTTCGATGTACACCTTCGAGCCCTTGTGCAGGTATTTCTCGGCGACGTCGCCCAGGCGTTCGTTGAACAGCACGACCCGGTGCCACTCGGTCTTTTCGCGGCGCTCGCCGGTGTTCTTGTCCTTCCAGTTTTCCGACGTCGCCATGGAGAAGGTGACGATCTTGGTGCCGTCCTGGGCGTAGCGGACCTCGGGATCGCGCCCCAGGTTGCCGACCAGAATGACCTTGTTGACGCTGCCTGCCATGGAACCCCCTGTTCACGTCCTTCCAGCGTACTGTACACGGCTCCCCGCCCCGCCGCCACACGGCGCCCGGTGGAAAACGGGGATAAACCGGGGCACGGACCCGCCGGCAAGTCTATATCACGGGATGGAACAAATCAAGAACAATTCATCCCGCGCGATGAAAGCCGGTCCGCACCTGCGCTCCGTCAACGGACAGGGCTTCGGGGGATGAAAACGGCACGGGGGGGGATCGGCCCTCGGCGGCCTGTATCAACGCCCCTGTCTGCGCGCCCAGGCGCGCCAGAACTGGACCTCGTCCTCGAAGGCGTCCTCGTAGGCCGCCGCCGACAGGGCCCTGAGCGGAGTGCCTTTCTTCTTGTAAAAAACGTTCCCCAGGGCGCCGGCCCCGGTGGTCACGAAGTGGAACGTTCCCTCCTGCTCGCTGCCCTCGGTGAAGACGATATCGAACCGGCCGCTTCCGGGAACACGGCGCACATCCAATGCCTTAAATTGGCCGCCGTCGCCCTGTTCGATCACCACCTCCTTGGCCAGTCCGACCCCTGCGCTTTGGGGAATCTTGAACGCCCGGGCGATGGCGTCGAAGTTGGTGATCTTCGTTCCGGCCACCATCCCGGCCCGGGCCACGCCCTCGAGATGGCTGTCGGCGCGCGCCGGCAAGGCCAGCCCCAGGAACAGAACCGCGACGACGGCCAGGTATCGCATTGCCGCACTCCCCTTGCGGACGGACCGCATGGAAACCCCGGACAAGCCTAGCACGAACGGCCGTGCGGGGTTAACCGCCCGGCCTCCCTTTACACCCCACCCCGATCCATATAATTCTGGGCGGTTGCGCTCGGCCCCCCGAATGACCGGACATATATAATACCAAGGGACGCTGATCATGACCCATAGAGACGGCTTACCAAGGTTTTCGGCTAGGAGCGTGCGCTGTGGCGATGCGGGGCATCGCGAAGCGTGCGCGACGCCGTCCGAAAGCCTTGGTAAGCCGCCGTTGCGGTCGCGTATGCGGCCCGTCGGAGGGCGTCGAAAAGTTTTGACGATGCGCCGCATCGCCTGCAACTTTCCTCCTGCCCGACGAGCCGCCTACGCGATCTCTATGAGTCATGATCAGCGTCCCTTGGTATAAGGTCCATGGACAAGATCGAGATCCGCGGCGCCCGCGAGCATAACCTCCGCAACATCGACGTGGAGATCCCGCGCGACAGGCTCACCGTGATCACCGGGCTGTCGGGCTCGGGCAAGTCGTCGCTGGCCTTCGACACCATCTACGCCGAGGGCCAGAGGCGCTACGTGGAGTCGCTGTCCGCCTACGCGCGCCAGTTCCTGGAGCTCATGCAGAAGCCCGACGTGGACTCCATCGACGGGCTGTCGCCGGCCATCTCCATCGAGCAGAAGACGACGTCGAAGAACCCGCGCTCGACGGTCGCCACGGTGACCGAGATCTACGACTACCTGCGCCTGTTGTTCGCCCGCGTCGGCGTTCCCCATTCGCCGGCGACGGGGCTTCCCATCGAAAGCCAGACGGTCAGCCAGATGGTGGACCGGGTGTTGGAGATGACCGCGGGCACCCGGCTGTACCTGCTCGCCCCCATCGTCCGCGGCCGCAAGGGGGAATACAAACGGGAGCTCCAGGACATCCGCAAACGCGGCTTCCAGCGGGTCAAGGTGGACGGCACCCTCTACGACATCGAAGACGTGCCGACCCTGAACAAGAAGGTCAAGCACGACATCGAGGTCGTCGTCGACCGCCTCAAGGTGCGCGACGGTATAGCCAGCCGCCTCGCCGACAGCTTCGAGACGGCGCTGACTTTAAGCGACGGCCTGGCCTTCACCGAGGACGCGGACACCGGCAAACGCGCCACCTTCTCGGCCAAGTTCGCCTGCCCCGTGTCCGGCTTCACCATCGACGAGATCGAACCCCGGCTGTTCTCGTTCAACAGCCCCTTCGGCGCCTGTCCGGCCTGCGACGGACTGGGAACGGAGATGTACTTCGACCCCGGCCTGGTGGTGCCCGACGACCGGCTGTCCCTGGACGAAGGCGCGATCGCGCCGTGGGCCAACTCGACGTCCCAGTACTACATCCAGACCCTGGAAAGCCTGGCCCGGCACTTCGGCTTCGACCTGTCGGCGCCCCTGGGGACCCTCGGCGACAATGTGCGCCGCATGATCCTGTATGGCTCGGACGAAGAGCCGGTGACCATGGTGTATGACGACGGCCTCCGGTCCTACGAGATCAAGAAGCCGTTCGAGGGCGTCATCCCCAACATGGAGCGCCGCTGGCGCGAGACGGATTCGTCGTGGGTGCGCGACGAGCTCAGCCGCTACCAGACGGTGACCGTGTGCGAGACCTGCGCCGGCCACCGGCTGAAACCGGAGGCCCTGGCGGTGAAGATCGCCGGCCTGCACATCAGCGAAACGACGGCGATGTCCATCGACCGGGCCCATGCCTGGTTCGCCCGCCTGGAAGAAAGCCTGACGCCGACGCAACGGGAGATCGCCCGGCGCATCCTGCGCGAGGTCAACGAACGGCTGCGCTTCCTGGTCAACGTGGGGCTGGAATACCTCACCCTGTCGCGCGCCTCGGCCACCCTTTCCGGCGGCGAGAGCCAGCGCATCCGCCTGGCCTCGCAGATCGGCTCGGGGCTGACCGGGGTGCTCTATGTGCTCGACGAGCCCTCCATCGGCCTCCATCAGCGCGACAACGACCGCCTGCTGGGCACCCTCAAGCGGCTCCGGGACCTGGGCAACACCGTGATCGTCGTCGAGCACGACGAGGAAGCCATCCTGAGTGCCGATTACGTGGTCGACATGGGACCCGGGGCCGGCATCCACGGCGGCCGCGTGGTCGCCAGGGGCACCCCGGCCGACGTCATGGCAAGTCCGGAAAGCCTGACCGGCCAGTACCTCACGGGCTTCCTCCAGATCCCGGTGCCGGCCCGGCGCCGCGCCGGGCACAAGGGCCGCCGCCTGAGCGTCATCGGCGCCCGGGCCAACAACCTGGCCCACATCACCGTCGACTTTCCCTTGGGCGTGTTCACCTGCGTCACCGGCGTTTCCGGCGGCGGCAAATCGACCCTTGTCGTCGAGACCCTTTACCGGGCCCTGGCCCGGCGCCTGCACGGCGCCCGCCTGCACCCCGGCGCCCACGAGCACATCGAGGGGCTGGAGTTCGTCGACAAGGTGGTGGACATCGACCAGTCGCCCATCGGGCGCACGCCGCGCTCCAACCCGGCCACCTATACCGGCGCCTTCACCCCCATCCGCGAGTGGTTCTCGGGCCTGCCCGAGGCCCGGGTGCGGGGCTACAAGCCGGGCCGCTTTTCGTTCAACGTCAAGGGCGGGCGCTGCGAGGCCTGCCAGGGCGACGGCCTGATCAAGATCGAGATGCACTTCCTGCCCGACGTCTACGTGCGCTGCGACGTCTGCGCGGGCAAGCGCTACAACCGCGAAACCCTGGACATCCGCTTCCGCGACAAGTCCATCGCCGACGTGCTCGACATGACCGTGGACGAGGCGCTGGAGTTCTTCAAGGCGGTGCCGGCCATCCGCGCCAGGTTCCACACCCTGCAGCGCGTCGGCCTGGGCTATATCCACCTGGGCCAGCAGGCGACGACCCTTTCCGGCGGCGAGGCGCAGCGCGTCAAGCTGGCCAAGGAACTGTCCCGCCGCGCCACCGGCAGGACCTTCTATATCCTGGACGAGCCGACGACGGGCCTGCACTTCGACGACGTGCGGAAACTGCTGGAAGTGCTGCACGCCCTCGTCGACTCGGGCAACACCGTCGTCGTCATCGAGCACAACCTGGAGATCATCAAGACCGCCGACTGGATCATCGACCTGGGGCCGGAAGGCGGCGACAAGGGCGGCCGCGTGGTCGCCCAAGGCACGCCCGAAGACGTCGCCGCCGTGCCGGAAAGCTTCACCGGCCAGTACCTGGCCAAGTACCTCAGCCGGGGCAAGGAGCGGGCCCGGGCGGCGCGGCGCCCCGAGAGAAAACAGAAAATCAGGAAGCGGGCTTAGCCGCTTCCGCGGGCGCTGCGCGCGGCCTACGGCGGGGCTCCGCCCCGCACCCCATTACGGTTTGCCGGGATTTTCCTGTATAGTGCCGTTCCGGACATGGGGAAAACCGAACCATGCTGCGCGACGAAATCCTTGACAAGCTGCGCGCCGACAAGGAGGCGCTGGACGCCTTCGGGGTCAAAACCATCGGCGTCTTCGGCTCCGTCGCCCGCGGCCAGGATGGCCCCGACAGCGATGTCGATATCCTCGTCGATTACGACCACCAGGTGACGCGGGGTATATTCGGGTTCCTGGACTTGAAGGAGCACATCGAGGACGTGCTCGGCCGCCAGGTCGACCTGGTGATGCGGAACGGTCTGCACAGACGACTCCGGGACCGCATCCTCGACGAAGCCAAATATGCGTAATCATTAGGGGGTCCAGGGGCTTGCCCCTGGAAAAGCCGGCGCGGCAGCGCTCGCGGAGCGACACCGGGCGATGACCGTGGGCGCAGCCCCGACCGGGAACCGAAAATCAGGAAACGGGCCTGAGCGCCGCCGTCAGGTCCGGGGCGGCGCGCCATTCGCCGGTGTCGTTCAGGCGTGGGAGCGCCAGCACGGGTGTGACGAACCGTTCCAGGGTTTCCACGGTTTCGGCGAGCGGTACCGGTGAGTCGGCCGATTCGCTGACGATCACCGCCGCCAGCGGGACGCCGCGCGCCTTCAGGGCCTCGGCGGCGGTCAGCGTGTGGCTGAGGGTGCCGAGGTAGCTGCCGGTCACCAGCAGGGCCGGAACGTCGAGGGCGGCGATCCAGTCGGCCACCGTTTCCTTGTCCGTCAGCGGCACCAGGACCCCGCCCAGCCCCTCGATGAGCAGGACGTCCTCGGCGCCGTCCCGTAAGCCGCGGCAGAAATCGACCAATCGGCGGAAATCGATGGACCGGCCCTCGCGGCGCGCCGCCATGTCCGGCGACAGGGCGGCGCGGAACCGCCACGGCGAGGCTTCGGCGATGGCCCCGGGCGTCGCGTCCCGTCCCTGGGCGTCGAGCAGCAGCGCCGTGTCGGTGCCCCCGGGCGCGTCGTCGGCGAAGCCGGTGATCACCGGCTTGACCGCCCGCACCCGCGTTCCCGCCGCCCTGAGCTGCCGGCACAGGAGACAGGCGACCACGGTCTTGCCGACCTCGGTCCCGGACGCGGTGACGAAAAAGGCCCTCACCGGGCGGCCCCGGTGCCTTTCAGGCCCAGATCGTCGAGGCATCGGACGAGGCGGGCGATGTCTTCGTCCCTGTGGGCGGCGGAGAACGTAAACCGCAGGCGCGCCGTGCCCTCGGGCACCGTCGGCGGGCGGATGGCGATGACCAGGAAGCCGGCCTCCAACAGGGACTCCGACGCCGCCAGGGCGTCGTCCGCGTCGCCGAGGACGACGGGCACGATGCAGCTCTCGGCCGGCGGCAGGCCGAGCAGCGAGGTGAACAGCCGGGCCTTCAGCACCGGCTTCTCGGTGAGGCCTGGATCGCGCGCGATGATGTCGAGGGCGGCGATGGCGGAGGCCACCACCGAGGGCGGCAGGCCGGTGCTGTAGACGAAGCTGCGCGCCCGGTTGACGAGGAAATCGACCACCGGGCGGGCGGCGCACAGATACCCCCCGTAGGTGCCCGCCGCCTTGGACAGGGTCCCCATCTGCAGGGGGACGTGCACGCCGTCGCCCCAGTGGGCGGCGCTGCCGCGGCCGCCGCCCAGCACGCCGAACCCGTGGGCGTCGTCGACCAGCAGCCAGGCGTCGAAGTCGGCGGCCAGGGCCGACAGCGCCGGCAGGGGCGCCAGGTCCCCGTCCATGCTGAACACGCCCTCGGTGAGGATCAGGCAGTGCCGGTGCTTCCCACGCTCGGCGGCGAGGAGTGCGCGGCAGGAGTCCGGGTCGTTGTGGGCGAAGGTGCGCGTCGTCGCCCGGCTGAGGCGGGCACCGGCGTGCATGCACGCATGGCCGAGCTCGTCCACGACGATGAGGTCGCCGGGGCCGGCGAACGCCGGGATGATGCCGATGTTGGCCAGGTAGCCGCTGCCGAACACGCACGCCGCCTCGGTGCCCTTGATGCGCGCCAGCCGCGCCTCCAGGTCCGCATACAAGGGGTGGTTTCCGGTCACCAGGCGCGACGCCCCGGCGCCGGCGCCATAGCGCTCGATGGCCTGGATGGCGGCCCGGCATACCTCGGGGTGGTGGGACAGGTTGAGGTAATCGTTGCAGCAGAACGAGATCAGCTCGCGGCCGGCGCGGAACGCCCGGTCCGGGCCGGCGCGCCGGGTTTCCTGGAGGCGGCGCCGGAGGCTCAGGCCCTCCAGCGCGTCGAGCTTGCCTTGCGCGTACGTTTCCGGGGCGGGAGCGGCCGATTTAGTGGTTTCGCTCATGCGTCCTCGGATGTATGCATACCGCTGTGCCCGCGAGACCGGCGGGACAGGGCCGGAGTACGAGTTCCATGACCGCACATGCACGCGCCGGCGCCCCGATGGGCGCGGCCCCGGCGGACGGGGCGCGCCACGACTGGACCCTGGACCAGATCCTCGCCCTTTTCGGTCTGCCCTTCAGCGACCTTTTGTTCCAGGCCCATTGCGTGTACCGGCGTACCTTCGATCCCAACCAGATCCAGGCCTGTACGCTGCTCAGCATCAAGACCGGCGGCTGCCCGGAGGACTGCGGCTACTGCGCCCAAAGCATCCATCATGCGACCGGCGTGCAGGCGCAGAAGCTGATGTCCGTCGACGACGTGGCGGCCGCCGCCCGGCGGGCCAGGGAAGCCGGTTCGGGGCGCTTCTGCATGGGCGCGGCGTGGCGGGCCCTCGGCGAGCGCAATGTGGACCGGATCACCGAGATGATCAAGGCCGTGAAGGCGGTGGGCATGGAGACCTGCGTCACCCTGGGCATGCTGACCGGGGACCAGGCCCGGCGCCTGAAGGCGGCCGGCCTGGATTACTACAACCACAACGTGGACACGTCCGAGGCTTTTTATTCGACCATCATCACGACACGCACCTATCAGGACCGGCTGGACACCCTCGCCCACGTCCATGACGCCGGGATCAAGGTGTGCAGCGGCGGCATCCTGGGCATGGGGGAAGCCCGCGCCGACCGCGCCGGCATGCTGATGACCCTGGCGAACCTGCCCCACCACCCGGACAGCGTGCCCATCAACATGCTGGTGCCGGTCGCGGGGACGCCCCTGGAGGACGCCGCAAAGCTCGACCCGCTGGAGTTCGTGCGCACCATCGCCGTGGCCCGCATCCTCATGCCGGGCGCCTTCGTGCGCCTGTCGGCGGGGCGCGAGTCCATGAGCGACGAAATGCAGGCGCTGTGCTTCTTCGCCGGCGCCAACTCGGCCTTTCTCGGCGACAGGCTGCTCACCGCGCCGAACACGGAACGCGACGCCGACATGGCGCTGTTCGAACGGCTGGGGATCGAGATCATGCCGCCGGAGACCGCCGACGCGGCAGCCGAATGACCGCCCCCCCGCCCGGCAAGGAGCCCCGGTGGCTGACACGGGGGTGGCCCCACGTGTGGCTGCCCTATGCCCAGATGAAGACGACGCCGCTGCCCCTGCCCGTGGTGGCGACGGAAGGAACACGCATCCGCCTCGCCGACGGGCGCCAGCTCATCGACGGCATCGCGTCGTGGTGGACCGCGTGTCACGGCTATAACCACCCCCACATCATCGGCGCCATGGAGCGCCAGCTGAAGACCATGCCCCACGTCATGTTCGGGGGCCTGAGCCACCAGCCGGCCCTGGACCTGGCGCGCCGGCTGACGGCCCTCCTGCCGCCCGGTCTGAACCACGTCTTTTTTTGCGATTCCGGCTCGGTGTCGGTGGAGGTGGCCCTGAAGATGGCGCTCCAGTACTGGATCAACCGGGGCGTCGCCGGGCGCTCGCGGTTCGTCGCCTTCCGCCACGGCTATCACGGCGACACCCTGGGCGCCATGTCGGTGTGCGACCTGGAAGGGGGCATGCACCGGCCGTTCAAGGGCCATATTGCCGAACAGTTCATCGTCGAGCTGCCGTCGACGAAGGAGGCGCTCGCGGGGTTCGACTCCTTCCTGCGCCGCCACCGGGACGAGATCGCCGGCCTGGTCATCGAGCCCCTGGTGCAAGGCGCCGGGGGCATGAAGTTCCACGGCGCGGACACCCTCGCCGCCGTCCGCCGCATCGCCGCCGAGAACGACGTGCTGTTCATCGCCGACGAGGTGATGACCGGGTTCGGGCGCACGGGCCGCATGTTCGCCTGCGAGGAGGCCGACATCTCGCCCGACATCATCTGCCTGTCCAAGGCCCTTACCGGGGGCGCCATGGGCCTTGCCGCCACCGTCGCCAGCGACAGGGTCTACGAGGCCTTCCTCGACGACGACCCGGCCAAGGCGCTCATGCACGGCCCCACCTACATGGCCAATCCCCTGGGCTGCGCCGCCGCCAACGCGTCCCTCGACCTGTTCGAGCGGGAGCCCCGCCTGGACGCGGTGGCGGCCATGGAGGCGCACATGGCGGAAGCCCTGGAACCGTGCCGGGCCCTGCCCGGCGTCCGCGACGTGCGGGCCAAGGGGGCGATCGGCGTCGTGCAACTGGAGGCGATGCGCCATCTCGACTGGCTGCGGCGGCGTTTCATCGAGGAAGGGGTGTGGCTGCGCCCCTTCGGCGACATCGTCTACATGACCCCGCCCTTCATCGTCGAAGCGGACGACCTCGCCCGGCTGACGGACACGGTGGTCAAGGTCCTGACCGAGTGGAGCCGGCGGTAGGCGTCCGCGGCCCAAACGACAGCGGGCGCGAAGTACCGGCGCGCGGGCTAGCTGCCGGCGCCCAGGGTCTCCCAATAGCGGCCGTTGGTCTCCACCATCAGGGCGTCGTGCTGCTTTTCCAGGCAGCGGCGCAGGGTGGAATACGCGCCCTCCGCCGCCAGGCCCCGGCAGAGGGTGAAGATGCGGGCCGCGCTCAGGGTACCGGGGTCGGCGGCGTCGGCGGGATCGGCGCCAACCACCCGGCGCCACAGGCCGTCGCGCCTGTGCGGCGCCAGGGGCCCGTCCGACCGAGCCGCGTTGATCAGCCGGTTGGTGATGCGCGCCGCGACCGGGATCTCGCCGCCCCGGTCGAAAAGGCTGGCCGCGGCGGCGCGCAGGGGCCCGGTGGCGGAGGCGACGTCGTGGCCGGTAAGCGGCCACGGATCGCCGGGCACCGGCACCGGCACCAGGGAGACCCGCCGGCCCACCGTGATCGAGGCGCGCGCGGCCCCAAGGGCCTTCAGGTCCGGCTCGGCAACGCTGACCGTCACCGCCATGTAGGCGCGCGCCGAGGCCACCCGGACCAGGCCGGCGGCGGGCAGGCGGCGCTCCGAGCCGTCCCTCCCCGTCACCACCAGGGTCAACCCCTCGCCGCGGGCGACGGTGTAGGCGGTGCCGGGCCGGGGCGGAACGCGTTTGTCCTGCAGGCAGAAGGTGCTGAACTCGGCCGAACAGGTGCCCCCGGCGCAGACCAGGGCCATGGGTTCGGCGGTCGCCACCATGCCCAGGATCTGCGGCGCGGCGGCGGCGCTGCGGAGCGGCATCCATGCCGTGGCCGCCGCAAGCGCAAGCGAAAGGGCCAGAATCCGAAACCGGTACCCCACGCCAGCCTCCTTTCCGCAAGGGACGCACCCGCCGCGCCCCTCGGCGCCAGGAGGATCGCGGCCCACTTTTCAGCGCAGGCTGGAGAGGTTGGCGATCAGCGCGATGTTGGCCCGGCGGATCTCGTCGGCGACCTTGTGGGCCAGGTCCTTATCGGCGCTGCAGAATTCACGCGCGACATTGGCGCAGCGCCCGGCGGCGTCCTGGTACGAAGCGATGATGGCGCGCTCGATCAGATCGGTGACCTGCTTCGACTGCGCGGCGCCGCTCTCGAGGTCGAGGAGCTGCGCATCGACGGCCGGAGCCTGGAGTACGACCCGACACTGAGTCTGGGTTTCCGCTCGGTCGCACTACCCGAGCAGGAAGAGACGGTTATCGAGTTGGCCCCTGCAGAGCAGATCGTCGCCTCGGCAACGCTCGAGATCGTCGGTCAGGCCCTCTTCCTGCGGGATCGAACCGCCATAGTGGTCGAGGTGGGGAGTCGCCAGCAGAGCCAGACAGACGGGTTCGTGAACTGGCAGCAGGGACGGGAGGAGCCGACAGGTTCCTGGACGGTGCTGGCCAGCGGTGCGCCGTTGCGCCTGTTGAGCCAGGTCGAGGTGAACCCACGCCCCTTCTCTCCCTTCGCCGGCGACAGACTGATCTTCGACGTGGTGGTGAGCAATATCGAGGCGGGCAGGGAGATCGCCCTGGAGATCTTCGCCCTGGACGGGCGGCGCTTGCGACGGCTGGTACAGACCGGTCGGGCCCGGGCCTACCGGTTCGAGTGGGACGGCCGTGACGGGCGAGGTGGAATCACCGCTCCAGGTCTGTATCTGTACGAGGTCGGGGTGAGCGAGAGCGGGGTCGCACGCAGAGGCACTTTCGTGGTGGCCTATTAGTTGTCATGGCTGGCAATCC
>JADFHR010000032.1 GCA_022567015.1 Pseudomonadota bacterium | reverse complement strand
CATCGCGAAGCGTGCGTGACGCCGTCCGAAAGCCTTGGTAAGCCGCCGTTCCGGTCGCGTAGGCGGCCCGTCGGAGGGCGTCGGAAAGTTTTGACGATGCACCGCATCGCCTGCACCTTTCCTCCTACCCGACGAGCCGCCTACGCGATCTCTATGAGCCATGATCAGCGCCCCTTGGTATTGCAGGTCACGCCACCGCTTTGAGGACGAGGGAGACGTTGGTTCCGCCGAACCCGAAGGAGTTGGAAAGCACGGCCCGGACCTTGCGCTCCTTGGCCTGGTGGGGAACCAGGTCGATGTCGCAGACCTGGGGAGGGTTGTCCAGGTTGAGGGTCGGCGGCACCAGCCCGTTGACCATGGCGAGGATGGAATAAACGGCCTCCACGGCGCCGGCCGCCCCCAGCAGATGGCCGACGGCGGACTTGGTCGACGACATGGATATCTTCGACGCCGCGTCCCCGAACAGCCGTTTCACCGCTTCCAGTTCGATCTCGTCGCCGAGCGGCGTCGAGGTGCCATGGGCATTCACGTAATCGATGTCCTCGGGCGTCAGGCGCGCCCGCGCGAGCGCCGTCTTCATGCAGCGATAGGCGCCGTTCCCGTCCGCCGCCGGGGCGGTGATGTGATAGGCGTCCCCGGACATGCCGTAGCCGACCACCTCGGCGTAGATCCTGGCCCCGCGGTTCCTGGCGTGCCCCAGCTCCTCGAGCACCACAACCCCGGCGCCGTCGCCCATGACAAAGCCGTCGCGGTCCTTGTCCCAGGGCCTGGAGGCCCTTTCCGGCGTATCGTTGAAGTTGGTCGACAACGCCTTGGCACGGGAGAAACCGGCCACGCCGAGACGGCACACCGCCGCCTCCGCCCCGCCCGCGACCATGACGTCGGCATCGTCCAACATGATCATGCGGGCGGCGTCGCCGATGGCGTGCGAGCCGGTCGAGCAGGCCGTCACCACCGCGTGGTTCGGACCCTTGAAGCCGTAGCGGATGGCCACATGTCCCGATATCAGGTTGATCAGGCTGGCCGGAATGAAGAACGGACTCAGGCGCCGCACGTTGTGGCCCTCGACGACCACCGCGCCCTTGGAGATCTCGTACAGGCCGCCGATGCCCGAGCCGATCAGGACGCCGGTGCGGCAATAGGCCTCCTCGTCCTCCGGTTCCCAGCCCGAATCCTCCACCGCCTGCTGTGCCGCGGTCAGGCCGTAGACGATGAACAAGTCCATGCGGCGCTGGTCCTTGCGCGGCACCCAGTCGTCGATGTTGAACAGCCCGTCACCGGTATCGCCGTTAGGCACCTGCCCGGCGATCTTCGACGCCAGATCCGAAACGTCAAACGACTGGATGGCCCGGATACCGGATTGGCCCTTGGTCAGGCGCTCCCAATTGACCCCGACCCCGCACCCGAGGGAGGTCACGAGCCCAAGTCCGGTGACAACCACACGTCTCATGATTCCCCGCGATCCGCTGACGGCCTGGTGAATCGGCCGAAACGCCCGGCAACCGGGCGCCCCCGATCCGAATTCAGGCGCTCTGGGAAGCCTGGGCGCTGATGAAGTCGATGGCGTCCTTGATGGTCAGGATTTTCTCTGCGGCGTCATCGGGGATCTCGCAGCCAAACTCCTCCTCGAAGGCCATGACCAATTCGACCGTATCCAGGCTGTCCGCCCCCAGGTCGTCGATGAAACTGGCGCTCTCCACGACCTTCGATTCCTCGACGCCAAGATGCTCCAAGACAATCTTTTTCACCCGATCGGCGACATCACTCATATTCTGTTCCCTCGACTCAAAGTTCCATAGAATCAACGACTTAGGCTGTTTCCCACGAGATCTCACGGACCGCGCCGGGCGGCAGAAGGTCCCGCTTCCTAACACACTTTTCAGACCATGGCCAGCGCCCAAGGCCCCGGTGACGGGCGGCTATATCATGGCCAGTCCGCCGTTCACGTGCAAGGTCTGGCCGGTAACGTAAGAGGCCTCGTCGCTGGCCAAATAGACGACGCCGGCGGCGACGTCCTCGGCCGTGCCCAGGCGGCCGGCGGGGACCGCCGCCAGGAAACGGTCTTTCCGGTCTTCGGAAAGGGACTCGGTCATGGCGGTGGCGATGATGCCGGGCGCCACGCAGTTGCAGGTGATGCCGCGCGACGCGACCTCGTGGGCGAGCGACTTGGTCATGCCGATCAGGCCGGCCTTGGAGGCCACGTAATTGGCCTGGCCCGGATTGCCCGTCACCCCGACCACGGAGGCGATGGAGATCACCCTGCCCCAGCGGTTTTTCATCATCCCCCGCAGACATGCCCGGGTCAGCCGGAAGGCGGCGCCCAGGTTGACGTCCAGGACCCGCTGCCAGTCCTCGTCCGCCATGCGCACCACCAGGCCGTCCCGCGTCAGGCCGGCGCCGTTGACCAGGATGTCGACGCGCCCCATGGCGGCCGTCGCGTCCCTGGCCAGATCCGCCTCGGCGCCCGCCTGGCCCAGATCCGCGGCAACCACGTGGGCGCGTTGCCCCAGGTCCTTTGCCAGCGCCTCCAGGGCGTCGACGCGCGTTCCCGACAGCGTGACGGCGGCGCCCCGGCCATGCAGCGCCTTGGCGATGGCGCCGCCGATACCCCCGGACGCACCGGTGACCAGGGCGCATTTCCCGCCGAGATCGAACATGCCTGCCCTCCCCTTGCCTGCGGAACGGCGGAATACCACGCCACACTATCGCCTGCGGAACGGCGGAATACCACGCCACACTATCGCGCCATTCCGCCGCAAATCATACGACCACCGATTATGCCTCTCCGCTGTCGAAGTCCGTCTCCGATCCGGCGACGGCGCCGACTTTCCGACTTACAGGGTCTCGAGGAACACCTCGATTTCCTCCGGCGTGCCGACGGTGACGCCCCTGAGGTCGCGGTCGATGCGCCGGGTCAGCCCGGTCAGCACCCTGCCGGCGCCGATTTCGACCACCGTGTCGACATCGTGGTCGCGCATGTACAGCACACTCTCGCGCCAGCGCACCATGCCCAACACCTGCTCCACCAGGCGCCGGCGGATTTCGTCCGCGTCCTCCACGGGCGCCGCGGTCATGTTGCAGATCAGGGGCACCACGGGGGGCGCCATGGGCGTCTCGGCCAGGGCCTCGGCCATGACGTCGGCCGCCGGCGCCATGAGCGGACAGTGGAACGGGGCGCTTACCGGCAACATGATGCTGCGCCTGGCGCCCCGTTCGGCGGCGATCTCGACCGCCCGCTCGACGGCCTCGCGCGAGCCGCTGATAACCACCTGCCCCGGCGCGTTGTCGTTGGCCGCCGTGCACACGCCGCCGGCGTCCTCGGCGACGGCGCGCGCCTCCGCCACATCGAATCCCAGCAGCGCCGCCATCGCCCCCTCGCCCACGGGCACCGCCTCCTGCATGGCGCGCCCGCGGATCTTCACCAGCCGCGCCGCGTCCGCCAGGGTGAAGGTGCCGGCGGCGGCCAGCGCCGAATATTCGCCGAGCGAATGCCCGGCGACGAACCGGCAGGCCTTGGCGATGTCCACATTGCCTTCGACCGTAAGGACCCGCAGGGCGGCGAGGCTTACCGCCATGAGCGCGGGCTGGGCGTTTTCGGTCAGGATCAGTTCGTCCTCGGGCCCTTCGAACATGAGGCGCGCCAGGTTCTGTTTGAGCACCTCGTCCACTTCCTCGAAAACCCGGCGCGCCGCGGCAAACGCCTCGGCCAGATCGCGGCCCATGCCGACCGCCTGGGCCCCCTGGCCCGGAAACACGAACGCGCGCGCCATGGAATCCCCCGCCTCCCCGCACGGACCCTGTCGTCGCAAGGAGTGATAGCGCCTCCGCCCTCCCTGTCAAGCGCGGGCGCCCGCCGCCGCGGCCATGGGTCGGCGGACCCCGGAGAACCCAGCCGCAAGGCCGCCCGCGGCGACGGCGACGGCACCCCAAACCCGCTTGCGCCCTTATTGTAAGTGTGTATAGTGCGCGCCTCTTTGGCGCTTCCTGCCGGGATGATCCCGGCTATGCCCCGCGTTTGCGGGGTTGAGACAATCCGTAGGGAGACAGGAATGCCGTTTTACGAAAACGTGTTCATCGCACGCCAGGACATTTCCGCGCCCCAGGTGGATATCCTGACCGACGACTTCTCCAAGATCATCGAGGATCAGGGCGGCAAGGTCGCCAAGCGGGAGTACTGGGGCCTGCGCGGCCTGGCCTACAAGATCAAGAAAAACCGCAAGGCCCACTACGTCCTTCTCAACATCGACGCGCCGGCCGAGGCCGTCCAGGAAATGGAACGCCAGATGCGCCTCCACGAGGACGTGCTGCGCTATCTCACGCTGCGCGTCGACGAACTGGAGGAAGGTCCGTCGGTGATGATGCAGAGGCGGGGTGGCCGCGAGGGCCGCGAGGGCCGCGAGGGCCGCGAGGGCCGCGAGGGCCGCGAGGGCCGCGAGGGCCGCGAGGGGCGCGAGGGGCGCGAGGGCCGTCCGCGCCGCGACGAACCTCGGGCGCCCCAGAAACCTGTCACGGCGGAGAAGGGAACGGACCGGCCGGCGAAGACGGAGGCCCCGGACGCGGACCTGAAATCGGGAGACGAAGGACCCGCCGCGACCGACGATGCGCCGGCCGACAAGGCCGGGGACAAGGCCGCCGACAAGGCCGGGGACAAGGCCGCCGACACCGCCGGGGACAAGGCCGGGGACGAGGCCGGCGGCAAGACCAAAGCCGCGGCCACGGCCAAGCCGGAGGGCGACGACGACGCCAAGCCGTCGGCAAAGGCCGCGTCCGCGGATGAGGACGAGACGAAAGGGGACGCGTGATGCCACCTGCACCGAAGCAACGCCGCGGTGGCGGTGGGGGGAGTCGACGGCCGTTCTTCCGGCGCCGCAAGACGTGCCCGTTCAGCGGGCGGGGGGCGCCGAAGATCGACTACAAGGATGTGCGGCTCCTTCAGCGCTACACGTCGGAGCGGGGCAAGATCGTGCCGAGCCGCATAACAGCGGTCTCGACCAAGATGCAGCGCAAGCTGGCGAAGGCGATCAAGCGGGCCCGTTTCCTCGCCCTGATCCCCTACTTGGTCAAGTAGGCTACAGCCGGAACACGGGCCCCGTACCACGCCGGAGGCGGGCGCGGGGACACATGCCGGTCCGCCGGGAGAGCGGGATGTCCAAGAATATGCTTATCGCCCTGGGTGGCGGCGGCCTCAGCGCAGCCGCTTCCATGACCTTCCTGATGGGATCGCCGGCGGCACTGGTGTTCGTCTACCTTGCACCGTTGCCTCTGCTGCTGGTGGGCCTGGGCCTGGGCGCCAAGGCGGTAGCGATCGCCGGGGTCACCGGGTTCATGGTCGCCGGCCTGGCCGGAGGCGCCACGACGGCGGGCCTGTACGGGCTACTCAATGCCCTGCCCGCGGCGCTGGTCGTCCGCCAGGCCCTGATGCAAAAGCCGACCGGCCCCGCCGGCGGCGTCCAGTGGTACCCGGTAGGCTCCATCCTCGGTTGGCTGACGGTGCTCGGCGCGGGCATCTTCCTGACGGCGGTCCTGGCCAGCCACGCCGTCGGAGAAGCGGGCATCGAGGGTATCGTATCCACCTACCTGGACCGGGCCTTCGAGATCATGGCGCCGGGCCTCGGCGAAACCGAGCGCGCCACGGTGGTGACCAGGTTCACGCCCCTGTTTCCGGGTTTCGTGGTCACCTCCTGGTTGTTGATGACGGCGGTCAACGGAGCCCTGGCCCAGGCCCTGTTGGTGCGCCTGGGACACGGCCTGCGGCCGCAAACACCGCTGGCGGACCTGAAACTGCCCGAGTGGATGTCC
The DNA here is from genome assembly GCA_022567015.1 of Pseudomonadota bacterium. Taxonomy (GTDB): domain Bacteria; phylum Pseudomonadota; class Alphaproteobacteria; order Rhodospirillales; family 2-02-FULL-58-16; genus JACZQZ01. Next base: position 11,473 of record JADFHR010000032.1, on the reverse strand, counting down.
ACGCTTTTGGTCGCGGCGGCGGTCGTTGCGCTGCTGGGGCCGGGGGAGTTGGAGTATATCGGCCGCAATCTGGTGATCATCCTGGCGGTGCCGTTTTTCTTCCTTGGCCTGGCGGTGATCCACGCCCTGGCCCGCCGCTTGGTGCCCCTGACCACGTTGCTGGCGGTATTTTATTTCGTGTTTTATATCCTTTTGCTAATCACCAGCTGGGCCATCATGATGGTCGCCGCGATCGGGTTGGTCGAACAGTGGGGCGGCGGGCTGCGCAGGCGCTTCGCCGGCCCCGACAAGAACCGGGAGAATGTGTAATGGAAGTCATCCTTTTGGAGCGCATCGAAACCCTTGGTCAGATGGGTGACGTGGTCAACGTCAAGCCCGGCTACGCCCGCAATTACCTGCTGCCCCAGAAAAAGGCGCTACGCGCCACCGAAGAGAACCGCCGCCAATTCGAGGGACAGCGGGGACAGTTGGAAGCCACCAACCTGGAGCAGCGCGACGCCGCGCAAGACGTGGGCGCGCGGCTGGACGGGCTGGCGGTGGTCCTGATCCGCCAGGCCGGCGACGCGGGCCAGCTGTATGGTTCGGTCAACGCCCGGGACATCGCCAAGGAAGTCACCCAGGCCGGCTTCACGATCGAGCGGCGCCAGATCCAGCTTCCCCAGTCGATCAAGGCCCTCGGCCTGTACTCGATACGCATTGCCCTGCACCCCGAGTTCGTTGTGGGCGTGACCGTCAACGTCGCGCGTTCCCAGGATGAAGCGGAGATCCAGGCCAAGACCGGCAAGGCCGTGGTCAACCTGGAATTGGAACAGGAATAGAAACAGGAACAGGAACAGGGACAGGAATAGGGAAGACACGGGCGGCCGACGCAGCCGGGCGGCGTGACGACGCGGCAAATTGGGACACCGGTTTTCCACTGGTGATCCCCATTTCCACAGGTCAATCGAAAGATACGGTTTTTTTCCCCGCTATAATTTCTGTTCCCGATTTACCCCGATTTCATAGGGCCGAGGTGGCGGTTTACCTTTCCCAACCATGCCCACCACGCTGACCTCCCCGCCGCCTCAGGACCTGTCCCGCTCCGGCGAACCTGCGCCGGCGCTGCGCACTCCGCCCCACAACATCGAGGCCGAAAAGGCGTTGCTCGGCGCCATCTTGGCGAATAACCGCGCCTACGAAAGGGTGTCGGAGTTCCTGCGTCCCGAGCACTTCGCGCTGACCCACAATGGCCGCGTCTTCGCGGCGGCGGCGGCGCTCATCGAAAGGGGCCAGATCGCCGATCCCGTCACCCTCAAGCGGTACTTCGAGCAGGACGAGACCCTGGCCGAGATCGGCGGGCCGGCGTACCTGTCCGAGCTGGCGAATTCCGCCGTCACCGTGATTAACGCCGGCGAGTACGGCCGCATCGTCCACGACCTCTATCTGAAACGGGAGTTGATCGGCCTGGGCGAGGACCTGGTCAACAGGGCCTACGCCGGGGAGGTGGACGAAACCGCCGTCGACCAGATCGAGCGGGCCGAACAGAGCCTCTACGACCTGGCCACCACCGGCGCCTACGAAGGCGGTTTCCTGCCCTTCAAGGACTCCGTGCTCAAGGCCATCCACATGGCCAAAACGGCGCACGAACGCGTCGGCGGTCTGTCCGGCGTGGCCACCGGGCTCACCGATCTGGACAAGATCCTGGGCGGCCTGCACCGCTCGGACCTGATCATCCTGGCTGGCCGGCCGTCCATGGGCAAGACGGCGCTGGCCACCAACATCGCGTACAACGCTGCCTATTCCCACCATCAGACCGAGGGCGCGGAAGGCGCCGTGGTCGGCTTCTTCTCCCTGGAGATGTCGGCCGAGCAACTGGCCAGCCGCATCCTGTCCGAGCAGACCGACATCTCGTCGGACCGCATGCGCAAGGGCGAGCTGTCCAACGACGAGTTCACCCGGCTGGCGTCGGCCAGCCAGGCCCTGTATCAGATTCCCATCTTCATCGACGACACGCCGGCGCTCACCGTCAGCGCCCTGCGCACCCGGGCCCGCCGGCTCAAGCGCCAGCACAACCTGGGCCTCGTCGTCGTCGACTACCTTCAGCTCATCACCGCCAGCACCACCTCGCGCAACGACGGCCGGGTGCAGGAGGTCTCCGAAATCACCCGCGGCCTGAAGGCCCTGGCCAAGGAACTGGACGTGCCGGTGCTGGCGCTGTCGCAGCTATCGCGCCAGGTCGAGCAGCGGGACAACAAGCGTCCGCAGCTCTCCGACCTGCGGGAATCCGGGTCCATCGAGCAGGACGCCGACGTGGTCAATTTTATCTTCCGCGAGGAGTACTACCTGCAACGCGACAAGCCGATGGCGCACGCGGGCGAAACGGAGGAGCGCTTCCACGAGAAGTACGAGCGCTGGGAGCGCCGACTGGACAAGGTGCGGAACCTGGCGGACATCATCATCGCCAAGCAGCGCCACGGCCCCACCGGCGAGGTCAAGCTGATGTTCCAGGGCGCCTTCACCCGCTTCGGCAACCTGGACACGGACCACGTGCCCGACGGGTGAGCCGCCGCCATGACCAGCGTGGAACATTGCGGCGCCATCCTCACCATCGACCTCGACGCCGTCGCCGCCAACTACCGGCTCTTGCGCGGCAGGCTGGCCGGCGCCGCCTGCGCCGCCGTGGTCAAGGCCGACGCGTACGGCCTGGGAATGGAGCACGTGGCGCCGGCGCTCAGCCGGGCCGGATGCGAGATCTTCTTCGTCGCCCATATCGACGAGGGCATCCAGCTCAGGCGTCTGCTCCCGGACGCCGGCATCCATGTATTCAACGGGCTTCACGCCGGCTGCGAGCCGGACTTCGCCGAACACCGGCTGGTGCCCGTGCTCAACTCCCTTGGCGACATCGAAGCCTGGGCCCGGTTCTGCGGCCGGGCCGGCGCGTCCCCGGTCCCGCCCGCCGACATTCACCTCGACACGGGCATGACGCGATTGGGTCTGCCCCCCGACGAAGTGGATTTCCTGGCCCGCGAGCCGGACCGGCTGGGGCCCATCGACGTGGCCTACGTGCTCAGCCATCTGGCCTGCGCCGACGCGCCGGGCCATGGGCTGAACCGCCGGCAACTGGACGCCTTTCGCAAGGCACGGGGCGCCTTGGCGGCGGGTCCGGCTTCCCTCGCCAACTCGTCGGGCATCTTTTTGGGCCCCGACTACCACTTCGATCTGGCCCGTCCGGGGGCCGCGCTGTACGGCGTCGCGCCGGTCCCCGGCGAACCCAATCCGATGGCGCAAGTGGTTCGCCTACAAGGAAAAATCCTGCAGGTCCGCAACGTTGACACTCCCCAGACCGTTGGCTATGGTGCCACCCATCGCATCGCCCGGCGGGGGCGGATCGCCACCGTGGCCGTGGGTTACGCCGACGGGTACCTCCGATCCCTGAGCAACAGCGGCGGTGCAAATTTCGGAGACATACGGGTGCCAGTTGTGGGGCGCGTGTCCATGGACCTCATCACCCTAGACGTTTCCGACCTTCCCCACCGCATGGCCCGCCCCGGCGACCTTGTCGACCTGATCGGCCCGCACAATCCGGTTGACCGTCTGGCGGCGGACGCGGGCACCATCGGCTACGAAATCCTGACCAGCCTGGGATCGCGCTATCACCGGGTTTACAAGGGTGGCGGTGCTTAGTCTCAACGCGATGAACGTCCTGCAACCCATTGGCCGAATCTTCCTCGCCTTCCTGGCGACCGTCGGCCGCCTGAGCATGTTCACCGGGTCGGCGCTGTCGCACTGCGTACGGCCGCCGTTCTACCCGCGCATCATCGGGCGCCAGATGGTCGAGATCGGTTTCTTCTCCCTGCCCGTGGTCGGGCTGACCGCCATCTTCGCCGGCATGGTGCTGGCCCTGCAAAGTTACACCGGCTTCGCCCGTTTCTCGGCCGAAGGCGCGATCGCCAACGTCGTGGTGCTGTCCATCACCCGCGAGCTGGGGCCGGTGCTGGCCGGCCTCATGGTGGCCGGGCGCGTCGGCGCCGCCATGGCCGCCGAGATCGGCACCATGCGGGTGACCGAGCAGATCGACGCCCTGACCACGCTGTCGACCAATCCCATGAAGTACCTGGTGGCGCCGCGGCTGATCGCGGGCCTGACCATGATGCCGATCCTGGTGTTCATCGCCGACATCATCGGCGTCTTCGGGGGCTACGTGGTCGGCGTCTACAAGTTGGGTTTCAACGCGGCCAATTACTTGCAGCGCACCTATGATTTCCTGGAGGCCGAGGACGTGATTTCCGGCTTGGTCAAGGCGTCGGTCTTCGGTTTCATCATCACCCTCATGGGCTGCTACCACGGCTACCATTCCAAGGGCGGCGCCCAGGGCGTGGGCACGGCCACCACCTACGCCGTGGTCTCGGCCTCCATCCTCATCCTGTCGTCGGACTACATCCTGACCGAGCTGTTTTTCGCCAAATGAGCGACGCCCGACCCAAGATCCGCCTGCGCAACCTGCACAAGTCCTTCGGCGACAAGGTGGTGCTGAACGGCGTCGACCTGGACGTCGGCGTCGGCGAATCGGTCGTCGTCATCGGCGGCTCGGGCACGGGCAAGTCGGTGATGATCAAGTGCATCTTAGCGCTGTTGCCGGTCAGCGGGGGCAGCATCCAGGTGGACGGAGAAGAGGTGGTCGGCATCGGGAGCAAGGACCGCGAGCGCATCAACAGGAAATTCGGCATGTTGTTCCAGGGCTCGGCCCTGTTCGACAGCCTGCCGGTGTGGGAGAACGTGGCCTTCGGACTGCTCGCCGAGAAACGGGTCTCACGCTCCGAGGCCAGGGACGTCGCCGTCGGCAAGCTGGCCCAGGTCGGCCTGACGCCGGAGGTGGGCGATCTTTCCCCGGCGGAACTTTCCGGCGGCATGCAGAAACGGGTCGCCCTGGCGCGCGCCATCGCCGCCGATCCCGAGATCATCTTCTTCGACGAGCCGACCACCGGCCTCGACCCGATCATGGCCGACGTGATCAACGATCTGATCGTCAAGATCACCCGCGAGATGGGCGCCACGGCGCTGTCGATCACCCACGACCTGGCGAGCGCCCGCAAGATCGCCCACCGCATCGCCATGTTGTACGAGGGCAAGATCATCTGGGTCGGCCCGACCGCCGATATCGACGACTCGGGCAACCCCTACGTGGACCAGTTCATCCACGGCCGCGCCGTGGGCCCGATCAAGATGGCGATCCGGGCGTGAGTGCCCGCACCCGCGGGCTAATCCTTCTTAATTGTTGCCCGAAACCTCCGTCCAAAGCCGGTGGATCAGCTCCTTGAACGCCTCATCCTGAGGCAAGGGATGGATGTCCGCGTCCTCCAGTTCCGCGTCGCGTACCTTTTCGCCACCCAGTTCCAATGCCCGGCGCAACACCGGCTCTGCCTCTTCCGTGCGCCCCAGAAGGTACAGCGTATACCCTTTGTTGCCGAGCCTGATGGCGTCGTCAGGACTGATGTTCAACGCGGCATCGGCATCGGTTAGGGCTTGCGACAATAGCGCCCGGGCCTCCTCCTCTCCATCAGGCCCCCGCCAAGACCGTTTCGCCAGGCACAAGCGGGAAAATGCCCTTCCATTCAAGGCCATGGCGACCTGTTCACGCAATGCCGGCTCCTCGGCGTCACCGAACCGCCGCACCACCTCGTCGGAGGCCGCTATCGCGTCCTCCAATTTCTCGGCATTTCCGAGCGCCACGCCCTTGTTGAAAAGTGCCATGGCGACCTGTTCACGCAATGCCGGCTCCTCGGCGTCACCGAACCGCTGCACCACCTCATCGTAGGCCACTATCGCGCCCTCCAATTCCTCGGCCATTCCGAGCGCCGCACCCTTGTTGACGAGCGCTCTGGCCTTCTGAGCGGAGGTCGCTTCCTTCGAACGGGCCGCGTGATCGAAAGCTTCGGCCGCCCTTAGGTAATTGTCGTTAAGGTAGGCGTCGATACCGATCGAAAACCAGTCAGGGAACATCTTTTCGGAGTCTGGCTTGGCTTTGGCGTCCTTTGCGGCTTGAGCGATTTCTTTCTTGTCACCCGGCGAGACTTCCTCTTCTTTGCGTTCCGCAATTTGCCCACCGGCTCGCTCGACCAAGTTCTCAAGCTCTTTGCTCTGGCGGGTAGCCTTTGCCAGCACGCCCTCAAGCTCACTCTCGAGTTTGCCTAGCCTTTGATTCATCTTTTGTTGCGTCTCGTCCTTAAGGCGCTCCAAGACCTCGGGGCCATGGTCGTCGAGCCATGTTTTGACGGCCTTCAAAGCCTGTGTGCGCGCAGAAAAGAAAGCCGCGAATCCAAACGCCGCAGTCGCGACAGCAATGAAAATTGCCAGAAGTGTGATGGTGTTCGAGTCCCGTTCCGCGCTTAATGACAAATCTCCGATCCGCAGGTCCTGTGCGCTGATTTGCTTCTCGAAGGCCTCGATGCGCAGGCGGGTCGTTTCGTCCAGGTGTTTGAGGTCCCGGTCCAATAAGTCCTGTTCCCGACGGAGGTTGGTAGTCCCTTGGTCTGTTCCGGGCGCGGCCGGAGCGGTTGCGGGAGCCGGGGTGGCCGCCGCCTTCGCCGTGTCCGGGTTTTCCGCCGCCGCCCCTGCCTGTCCCGCCATGGTAACGGCGAGAATCACAAGCAGCGCGCAAGCCAGACCTGAACGCATGGAACCCCCTTCGCGCAGTCGTAGAGGTTGAAACCTCACCCACCCGTTATCTGGTTATGAAGGAAGACGGCACCCGAGGCAAGGAAGCGGGGTCGAGAGCCGGCATACATTACGGACGCCTTGATAGACGCCTTGTGTTGGCCCACCGAATCCCGTAAACGCAGGGTGTCCGCGGACGGCCGGTGACCGTCCATCGACCCTACGCCCTATGCCCTGGAGGACCGGCGTTTGGCCCGCGAATCTGCACGCTATGTCTGCCAGGAATGCGGGGCCGGCTTCCCCAAGTGGGGCGGCCGCTGCGAGGCCTGCAACGCCTGGAATTCGCTGGTCGAGGAGGCGCCCATCGTCGCGGCGCCCCGGGGCCTGGGCCAGAAACGCGGGCGCAAGCTTGCCTTCGCCGCCCTCGACGGCAAGGCCGACCCGGCGCCGCGCCGGGCCACCGGGATCGCGGAATTCGACCGGGTCACCGGCGGCGGCCTGGTCCGCGGCTCGGCGCTGCTGGTCGGCGGCGATCCGGGCATCGGCAAGTCCACCCTGCTTCTCCAGGTCGTCGCGGCGCTGTCGGGAGAGGTCCGCTGCGCCTACATTTCGGGCGAGGAATCCATCGATCAGTTGCGCCTGCGCGCCCGACGCCTGGGCCTGGACGGGGCGGCGGTGCAACTGGCGGCCGCCACCTCGGTGCGCGACATCGCCGCCTCCCTGGCGGAGGCCGGCGGGCCCGAGATCGTGGTCATCGATTCCATCCAGACCATGTTCGTGGACACCCTTGACTCCGCCCCCGGCACGGTGGCCCAGGTGCGCACCTCGGCCCAGGAACTGATCCGCCTGGCCAAGCAGCGGGGCTTCACCGTGTTCCTGGTCGGCCACGTCACCAAGGAAGGGCTGATCGCCGGCCCGCGGGTGCTCGAGCACATGGTGGACACGGTGCTCTACTTCGAGGGCGAACGCGGCCACCACTTCCGCATCCTGCGCGCCGTCAAGAACCGCTTCGGTCCGGCGGACGAGATCGGCGTCTTCGAAATGACCGATGGCGGACTGATCGAGGTGCCCAACCCGTCGGCCCTGTTCCTCGCCCAGCGTCAGGGCGCGGTGAGCGGCGCCTGCGTCTTCGCCGGCATGGAAGGCACCCGCCCGCTGCTGGTGGAGATCCAGTCCCTGATCGCGCCCTCGGCCCTGGCCACGCCGCGCCGCGCCGTGGTCGGCTGGGACTCGGGCCGCCTGGCCATGATCATAGCGGTGCTGGAGGCCCGTTGCGGCCTGGCGCTCGCCGGCAGCGACATATACCTGAACGTCGCCGGTGGGCTCAGGATCGGCGAACCGGCCGCCGACCTGGCGGTGGCGGCGGCGCTCGCGTCTTCGGCGAGCGGCGTGCCGTTGGCCCCGGAGACGGCGGTGTTCGGCGAGATCGCCCTGTCCGGCGAGGTGCGGGCGGTGGCCCACACGGACACGCGGCTGAAGGAAGCGGCCAAGCTGGGATTCCGGCGCGCCATCACGCCCGAGCGCCGGCGCGGACCCGCGGCGCGGCGCGGCCGTGGCAAGGACAGCGGACTGGAGGTTCGGGAAATCACCGAGCTCAAGGACCTGCTCGCCATGTTCCGCGCCCCGGGCGCCGGGGGAATTCGGGCGGCCGCGGGACGACGGCGCGACATGGCGCCCCTGGCCGGCGAACGGGGCGGCCATGGATAGCCTGCCGGTCAATGTCACGGACATCGGCGTCGGCGTGGTGCTGCTGATCTCGGCGCTGTTGGCGTATGTGCGCGGCTTCGTCCACGAGGTGCTGGCGGTGGGGGGATGGATCGGCGCCATTTTCGCCACCATCTACGGCTTCCCCTATGTGAAGCCGTTTGTCCGCGACCTGATCGACCTGCAGTGGGTTGCCGATCTGACCGCCGGCACGGTCCTTTTCATCGTCAGTCTGGTCGTCCTGTCGATCATCACCCGGACGATCTCCAAACGGGTCCATGCGAGCATGCTGAACGCCCTTGACCGGTCGCTCGGTTTTCTGTTCGGAATCGTCCGCGGCGCGGTGCTCGTCAGCCTCGCCTACGTGTTCGTGGAAATGGCGCAGCCCGTGTCCGAGCAGCCCCCGTGGCTGCGCTCGGCCCGCACCATGCCGGTGATCGAGGCCGGGGCGCGGCTTTTGCGGTCGCTGGTCCCCGACGACGACGACCCCGCCGCCGCTGCCACCGATGCCCGCAAAAAGGCGCAAAGGAACCTTGATAATGAAAAGGCGATGCGCCAAATGTTGAGTGCGCGACCCAAGGGCAGAGACACCGGCGCGCCCGGCGGCTACGGTCCACACGAACGCCGCGACATGGAACGGCTGATCGACAGCAGCCAATAACGCGGGTAAGTATCCGGTATGCCGAAAGCCCATCCCTTCGACGACGACCACCTGGGCGAGGAATGCGGCCTGTTCGGGATCTTCGGCTATGCCGACGCCGCCGCCCACACCGCCCTCGGCCTGCATGCGCTGCAGCACCGGGGCCAGGAAGCGGTGGGTATGGTCACCTTCAACCGGGAACACTTCCACAGCCACCGGGCCCTCGGGCTGGTCGGCGACAACTTCAACTCCGAAGACGTCATCCGCCAGCTTCCCGGCGACCTGGCCATCGGCCATGTGCGCTATTCGACCACGGGCGGCACGATCCTGCGCAACGTCCAGCCGCTGTTCGCCGAATTCGAATTCGGCGGCCTCGCCATCGCCCACAACGGCAACCTGACCAACGCCTATTCGGTGCGCAAATCCCTGGTCCGGCACGGCTGCATCTTCCAATCCACCATGGACACCGAGATCATTATCCACCTCATCGCCACCAGCCGTAAGACGACGGTGGTCGACCGCATGATCGACGCCCTGCGCCAGGTCGAGGGGGCGTATTCCCTGGTCGCGCTGACCGCAACCCAGTTGATCGGCGTGCGCGACAGGATAGGCGTCCGGCCGCTGGTGTTGGGCCGCATCGACGGCGCCTACATCCTGGCGTCGGAATCCTGTGCGTTCGACATCATCGGGGCCGAATTCATCCGCGACGTGGAACCGGGCGAGATCGTGATCATCGAACGGGACGGGGTGCGCAGCGTGAAGCCCTTTGTCCCGGCAAAGCAACGGTTCTGCATCTTCGAGTACATCTACTTCGCCCGCCCCGACAGCGTGGTCGAGGACAAGAACGTGTACGAGGTGCGCAAGCGCATCGGCGCCGAGCTGGCCCGGGAAAGCCATGTCGAGACGGACATGGTGGTGCCGGTGCCCGACTCCGGCGTCCCGGCCGCCATCGGCTACGCGGAGGAGGCGGGAGTGCCCTTCGAGATGGGCATCATCCGCAACCACTACGTGGGCCGCACCTTCATCGAACCCACGTCCCAGATCCGCCACCTTGGCGTCAAGCTCAAGCACAACGCCAACCTCGCGCAACTGAAGCACAAGCGGGTGCTCCTGGTGGACGATTCCATCGTCCGCGGCATCACGTCGCTGAAGATCGTGGAGATGGTGCGCAGTGCGGGCGCCAGCGAGATCCACATGCGTATCTCCAGCCCGCCCATCGCGCATTCGTGCTTTTACGGCATCGACACGCCCGAGCGCTCGGAACTGCTGGCCGCCAACTACGACGTCGACGCCATGGCCCGGCACATCGGGGTCGATACCCTCGCCTTCATCTCCTTCGACGGCCTGTACAGGGCGGTCTGCGGCGCCGACCGGGACGCCGGCAGTCCCCAGTATTGCGACGCCTGCTTCACCGGGGAATACCCGGTCCGGCTGGCCGACCAGGAAGACGGACCCGTTCCCGTGCAGCTGTCGCTCCTGGCCGAGCAACGATAACCATGTCCGATGCGGGCGACGGCGCCCCACCCAGGCGGGGCAAAACGCCCCAAACGGCCACGGCCGGGCGGGCGCTGGAGGGACGCATCGCCCTGGTCACCGGCGCCTCGCGCGGCATCGGGGCGGCGGTGGCGCGGCGCTTCGCCCGGGAAGGGGCGCACCTGATCTTAGCGGCGCGCACCCAGGGCGCCCTGGAAGAGCTGGACGACGAGGTCCGCGCCATGGGCGGCAGCGTCACCCTGGTGCCCGGGGACCTGACCGACTTCGACGCCATCGACCGCATGGGCGCCGCCGTCTTCGAGCGCTTCAAGCGCCTCGACATCCTGGTCGGCAACGCCGGCGCGCTCGGCACGCTGAGCCCGCTCGGCCACATCGATACGAAGACCTGGGACCAGGTGATGGCGGTCAACCTGACCGCCAACTGGCGGCTCATCCGCAGTTTTGATTCGCTGCTCCGCCTCTCGGACGCGGGCCGTGCCATCTTCGTCACCTCGGGCGTCGGCGCCAGGCCCTATTGGGGGGCATACGCCGTCAGCAAGGCGGCCCTGGAAACACTGGTCCGCGTCTATGCGGCCGAGGTGGCCAAGACCAACGTGCGGGTCAACCTGCTCGACCCCGGCGTCATCCGCACGGCCATGCGCGCCCAGGCCTTCCCCGGCGAGGACCCGATGACCCTCCAGCCCGCGGAAAGCATCACCGACCTCTTCGTCGAACTGGCCCGGCCCGCCTGCACGCGCAACGGCGAACGCATCGAGGCGTATTGAAGCGTCCGCGGCCGGCGGCGGTTGGGAGAAGATTCCCGTTCCTGCCCGATTCTGTGGTACCGTCATGATTTGGCGCAACCGTAAGGACCGCACCGGCATGGCGCCCCGGCCGAGGGACGCGGGGGGCGGCGGGAAGGGTTATACCAAGGAGCGCTGATCATGACCCATAGAGATCGCGTAGGCGGCTCGTCGGGCAGGAGGAAAGTTGCAGGCGATGCGGTGCATCGTCAAAACTTTT
>JADFHR010000226.1 GCA_022567015.1 Pseudomonadota bacterium | reverse complement strand
GCGCACGCTTCGCGATGCCCCGCATCGCCACAGCGCACGCTCCTGGCCGAAAGCCTTGGTAAGCCGTCTCTATGGGTCATGATCAGCGACCCTTGGTATTAGGGCCGAAAACCTTGGTAAGCCGGCTCGTCGGGTCATGATCAGCGACCCTTGGTATTATGTTAGGCTCCGGGCCGCCTTAACCCGGAAGTGCCGGGGAAACCCGGGGAAGATCGGCGATGAAGGTGGTTTTTCACTATGACGCGGGGCCGCGGCTGGTGCGCCGGCTGGCGGCCCTTTCCGCCGAGGGGCTGTCGGTCGCCCCATGCGCCGAAGGGGACGACGCCCGGTTCTTGCGCCTCATGGCCGAGGCCGAGGTGCTGTGGCATGTTTTGCGGCCGGTGACCGCCGAGGTCATCGCCGGTGCCCCGCGCCTGCGCCTCATTCAGAAGATCGGCGTCGGTCTCAACACCATCGATGTGGAGGCGGCGCGGGGGCGCGGCATCGCGGTCGCCAACATGCCCGGGACCAACAGCCGCGCCGTGGCCGAGATGACGCTGCTGCTCATGCTCGCCGCGCTGCGCCGGCTGCCCGCCTTCGACGCCGGCATGCGGCGCGGCGCCGGCTGGGACTGGCCGCCCGAGTTGCAGGACGGGCTGGGGGAAATCTGCGGACGGACGGTGGGACTGGTCGGGTACGGCGCGGTGCCGCGCATCCTGGCGCCCATCCTCGGGGCCATGGGAGCGGTCGTGCTGTACACGGCGACGGCGCCGAAGCCCGACGCGGCCGGCGACTGGCGGCAATTCGACGACCTGCTGGCCGAGTCCGACATCGTGTCGTTGCACCTGCCGCTGACGGAAGAGACCGAAGGCGTGGTCGATGCCGGCGCCCTGGCGCGCATGAAGCCGGGGGCGGTGCTGGTGAATACGGCGCGCGGCGGGCTGGTCGACCAGGCGGCGCTGATCGAGGCGCTCAAGGGGGGACGCCTCGGCGCCGCCGGGCTCGACGTCTTCGCCGCCGAACCGGTGCCTAAGGGCGATCCCCTGCTTGGGTTGGAGAACGTGGTGATCAGCCCCCACGTGGCGTGGCTGAGCGGGGAAACCCTCGAGCGCAGCCTGGAGGTGGCGGTCGGGAACTGCCACCGCCTCGCCCGCGGCGAGGCCCTGCTGCACCAGGTGGCGTGAGGGACGCGTCGAACGATATCCGCAGGCGCCGGGAACCCGGCCCCCTCACCGGTATACCCGAACGTGATACACGGCGGCGACGCCGTTCGGTCCAGCCGCGGCCGCCCGTTCGCCGGCTATTTCAAAAGCCCGCGGAAGGCGATGAAGAAAATGCTGATGCTCATGAGGACGTAGCTGAACAGGTATAGGGCGTGCGATTTTTTCTTCGCCGCTTCGTCTTGCGGGCGCTTGCGGCCGACATAAAACGCGATCAGGCTGAAAACGCCGCCGCCCACGGCCGACGCCACCGCAAGCGTCCACAAGAGTTGGAGCCAGTCGATCACCGACACCGTCCACTCTCAGGATTCGGTGCGCGGACGATCCGCCAAGATCAGCAGCACCCGCCGCCGCCGAGGACCGTCGTTGCCGTTATCTTGGAAGCCTCGAGATACGGATCGTCCCCGTTCCGCATAAACACTCCGTGGACCAGGACTTGATCGCCAACCATCGTCGGCAGGCCGTCCGTGCGGATGATCCTGAGCGGTATCTGGGACACGTCCTGCAGCATGAAAACCCTTCCCATGCCGACGGTTTCGATGACCAGGCCGTAAATGACCACGGACCTTCCGTCGTAGGCCTCCGCATCGCCGACAAGGTGGGCGATGATGGGCTTGTTTTCCTCCGCGGCCGCCGTCCGGTCCCCCATCGGGTTCGGCGCCAATAAAAGGGCGACTGCGACGATTACGCTGGACCACGCGCGGCGCATTCCCGTCAGTTTCCGCTGACGCCCGGGAGCCATGACGACACCCGTTATCGCCGCGCCGAGTCTATTTTGATGGGTAGTAACCATGCGGATTCCTATTTTGACTGCCTTTTTTCGAAGGCCTCCACGATGTCGACCGCTCCCTGGCTGCCCTTCGCAAAGGCGCTGACCGCTTCTTTGTAAAGGATGGACAACGCCTCTTCCTTAAGCTGGGCATAGCGTTGGGAGGTCAGCATTTCAAAGGTCCTGGGCCGCGGCAGGTCGTCGAGGATAATGGATTTTACGTTGCCTGGACTGCGCCCCAGGATGATCAGCCTGTCGGCGAAGAATATCGCCTCGTCAATCTCCGACGTGACGAAAAGAACGGTCCGGTTGCTGCCTTCGAACAAACGCAGGAGGTATTCCTGCATCAATTCGCGCGTCATCGCGTCGAGACCGCGAAACGGCTCGTCCATCAACAGCACCTTGGGGTCGTTGATCAGCGCACGGGCCAGTTCCGCCCGCCGCTGCATGCCGCCCGAGAGTTGAATCGGATACTTGTCGCGAAAATCCTGGAGCCCGACAAGCTCAAGAAGGCGTGTCGCCTCCTGGGAGATTTCGGCCTTGGCGCGTTGTCTTTGCACCCGGGGTCCGTACGTGACGTTGTCGAACGTCGTCATCCACGGAAACAAGGCCGTTTCCTGGAAGACGACGAGGCGATCCCATCCCGGGCCGTTGATTTTTTTTCCATCGACCAATATTTCGCCCGAAGTGGGCATCTCATAGCCCGCCATGAGATTGATCAAGGTTGTCTTGCCACTCCCCGACGGCCCGATGAGGACCGAGAATTTTCCGCGCTCGACAACGAAGGAACAATTTTCAATCGCCGTTGTGCCGGCAGACTCCTCGCCATACCGCTTGGTAACGTCGCGGATCTCGATTTCGCCGTATTCGGGCGCGTTTGCTGCCTCGGTCCTGTTCATCAGGCGCCTCCCCTCACCAGTACACTCGAACGTGATACACGGCGACCACAACCGCCGCCGCCAGCACGATGAACGGCAGATAGGGCACGACCCGGTGGAAATGTCTCATGCTTCTGATCCACCACACTAAATGCGGAACGGCAGGGTAAAGAAAAAGTCTATGACGTAAAGGGTTCCGGCGACAGCCGTAATCCCGCCAAGCATGGCCTTGAGGAAATGCTCGGGGACGAAGCGCTGGGTCTTGGCGGCGCACCAGGAACCGAAAATGCCGCCCGCGGCGGCAAAGAACCCCCACGCCCACTCCGGTTGAATCGTGACGCCCGTGAACGCCGGCACGATGACGCCGTAGGTGAAAAGACCGACGGCGGAAAGGACGATCACGTAGGGGATGGTCGCCGCCACCAGGACGTACATGGGCAGTCCGTAAATGGCGGCGAAGATCGGAACCAGCAGGAATCCGCCGCCCACGCCGAGGGCCGCCGATATGATCCCGACCAGGGCCCCGGTGACGAACAGTACGGGCAGACTGACGGTCCAGGTGACGTCCCAGAACGCGATGGTGAGGCGGCCCCCGCCCCGGGAGATCGTTTCGATGCCGATGCCGGCGGGGATGCCTGTCGGCGACAGGCCGGCGTCCCGCCGCGCTTTCGCCTCGGCGGCGAACTTGGCTTCCACGCCGCCGGCGGGATACCTCTTGCGAAAGCCCCGGAACGACGCGTAACACAGGTGGGCCCCGGCGAAGATCAACGACAGACCGACGACGAAGGTGAACGGCTTGACGTCGGACAGCAGGGTCAGGCGGACGAAAGGCCCGATCAGGCCGCCGACGACGCCGCCCAGGCAGACCCACAGCGCGAAATCGAGGTTCCACTGCCTGTTGCGGCGGTAACCGAACAGGGCGCCCAGGGGATTGAGAAAGGTGAGGAGCTGCGTCGTCGGCGTCACCGGCAGGCCGGTGAACTGCAGGATCGACATGGTGTAGGGCAGCGCGAAAATGCCCGCCGCCTCGCCGACGACGGCCATGGTGTAGCCCGTCCACGCGCCCATCCATATCAGGTGCCAGATGGGAACCCGGACCCCGGCCAGGGGGAAGGCGATGTCGGCGCCCGGCAGGAACCCGTGCTGGAGGTACGCGCCGGCAAACCCCAGCGCCATGACCACGGCGATGATCGGCAGCTGCTGGGTGAAGAACTCTTTGCCGATGGATGGAGGTTCAGTCACAACGATTATGGATTTTTGCCTCGCCGCCCCGCCCGTTGCCGCAATCACCCCGCGGCATTCACCGGTGGCCCGGATTTCCCCCATACTTCTTCCCAGACCGGGTCCCGTCAGTCAAGGTATTGACATTCGGAGGGGCGGCCCCGTGCGCCGGTGGCGTATCGCGGAAAGCGCCGGCCGGCCTGGCGCGGGCAAAAGGGGCGTTGCCCCTTTTTATCCCCACCAAGGGCCAACGGCCCTGGGAACCCAATTCACGGGGTCCAGGGGTTGTGATCCCTGGCGGGGGTGGAGGGGGCCGAGCCCCCCCATAGCCGTGAGGCCGCGGCGTGGTATTTCCGGCGTCCCGAAAGAGTTGGCGCGCCCGGCGGGACTCGAACCCACGATCCCAGGATTAGGAATCAGGCGACCGCCAGTCGGGAAGCGTAACCAGTTCAAGGCGTTGTGTCACTTACTGGCTTGCCGAATACCGAATAAGCACCCAACTGCCGAACTTCAGCACAAGGATGGAAGGGGCGGGCTCGAAGGACCCGCCATCCTTCACTTCTTGCCCTTGCGACCGCCCTTGCGGTCCGGGGCCTGGGTGAGCGCCGACGCAGCGACGCTTTTCACCGCCTTCG
>JADFHR010000031.1 GCA_022567015.1 Pseudomonadota bacterium | reverse complement strand
ATGCATCGTTGTTCAATCCCACCACCAGCCGGTCGCAGGACTGCCTGGCCTGGGACAGCAGGGACACGTGGCCGGGGTGCAGCAGGTCGAAGCAGCCGTTGGTGAAGCCCACCTTCAGGTCGCCGCGCCGCCACACATCGATCCGGTCCAGGGCCGGGCCCAGCGCCACCACCTTGGCCTCGGCGCTGGACAGTTCCTGATGATGCAGCGCGCTGATCACGTCGTCGGCGTAGGCCACGGCCGTGCCCACCTTGCCGACCACGATGCCGGCGGCGACGTTGGCCAGCGCCGCGGCGCTGGTCAGGTCCGCCCCGACGCTCAGCGCGGCGGCCAGGGTCGCCACCACGGTGTCGCCGGCGCCCGAGACATCGAACACCTCGCGGGCCTCGGCCTCCAGGCGGGTAACCTCTCCCTCGTCCGTGACCAGGGTCATGCCGTCGCGGCTGCGGGTGACGAGCACCGCATCGACGCCGCATTCGGCGATCAAGGCCCGGGCCGCGGCGGCGATTTCGTCGTCGCTGCCGACGGGCATGCGGGCGGCCTCGCCGAGCTCGCGGCGGTTCGGCGTGAGAAGGCTGGCGCCGCGGTAGCGCGAATAATCGGCGCCCTTGGGATCGACGACGACGGGCTTGCCGGCGCTGCGGGCGGCGGCGATGACCGCCCCCGCCACGTCGGCGCCAAGCACCCCCTTGCCATAGTCCGACAGCACCACGACGGCGCATTCGGGCAAGGCCTGGGTGGCGGCGTCGAGGATTTGACCGACGACCGGTGTCTCCACCGCCGTCGTGGTCTCGCGGTCGGCCCGCATCATCTGCTGGGTGCCGACGATGAAGCGGGTCTTGACGGAGGTCTGGCGGGAGCCGTCGACGACCAGGGTGGCCTCCACCCCCTCGTGCTCATCCAGCAACGCCCTGATCTGGCCGGCGGGCGGATCGTCGCCGACGACGGCGATGAAGCGGACCCGGCCTCCCAGCGCCACCAGGTTGCGCACCATGTTGCCGGCGCCGCCCAGCATGGCGGTCTCGCCGGTCACCCGAAGGACGGGGATCGGGGCCTCGGGCGAGATGCGGTCGACCTCGCCATGGACGAAGCGGTCCAGCATGAGATCGCCGAGACACAGGACCCGGGCCCCGCCCAGCGCCTCGACCAGGGGCACCAAGGCCGAGCGGCTCGCCTCGCTCGCGCTCTGGCGCGGCGGGCTGGCGCTCCGGCGTGGCGGGTCGGTCATGGCGGCGACAGCTCCGTCTCCAGCGCCCCGCACAGCATGTGGCCGAGGGTGATGTGCATCTCCTGGATGCGGGCGGTGTCGTCGGACGGCACCACCAAAAAGGGATCGGCGAGGCCGCGCATCCGGCCGCCGTCGCGGCCGCCGAAGCCCGCCGCCACGGCATCCAGAGTGCGCGCCGCCTCCAGCGCCCGGATGACATTCTCGCTGTTGCCGGAGGTGGAAATCCCGATGACCACGTCGCCGGGGCGGCACAGGGCCTCGACCTGGCGCGAGAACAGGTCGTCGAAACCGTAGTCGTTGCCGATCGCGGTCAGCATCGAGGTGTCGGTGGTCAGCGCCAGCGCCGCGATGGGAGCGCGGTCCCGCTCGTAGCGCACGGCAAGCTCGGTGGCCAGGTGCTGGGCGTCGGCGGCGCTGCCGCCGTTGCCGAAGAAGACGATCTTGTTGCCGTTTCGCGCCGCCTTCAGGCACACCGCGACCAGCCGCGCGAACGGCTCGCGCAGGGCCTCGCGGGTGGCGCCGAGCACCTGTTCGTGTTCGTCCATCTCCGACGAGAAATACGCGTCGAGATCCATGGCGATTCCTTCGGCTTCGAGGACGGATTTCGCCCCGGTGCGGGGCGCCGCCCCCCCGGGCCTTTTATACCCGGGCCTTTTATAATCGGGTAAGGGGCGAAGCCCCATAAAAACTTGATCAATTTTTTGAATAGACCAGCGTCAAACTCGTGTCGGTGACATAAAATACTAGATCGAAGGCTGGATAAGACAGCATGATGCTTTGAAGCGCACCCACTATACCTTTTGCATCATCACCGAAATAGTAACAATTCAACAAAACAACTGCTTTTTTGTCATATCCCTGCAAATGGCTCATTATCAACGATTTGCGATTAAGCGCAAAGTCAAGCATTTCTCTTATGATGGCTTCAATGTGATAAGGCGCATGGCCAGCTGGCGTTGGGCGATTCGGCGGAACGACTGCGGAGACTACGTCTCCACCGCTACCAACGACCGACACACCGGCACCCGACAACTTGTCCAGAGTCAATGAAATCCCTTTGCTAGAGCTGACGAAGGCGAGCACTTGTTTTCTAATTCCCTTCGTCCAGGCATTCCAACTTTGTTGTCGGAAAAATCGCGGCAGAATAATCAAAAATGATCGACGGTCCCGCTTTTCTTTTTGGGCTGTTTCCATTTCAGCCTCTGCTACTTCTGTCTCAAGTTTTTTGGCGAAATTCAAAAGCTTAGTGTCAACGTCCATCTGAGCCTTATTGGTTCCAGCATCGTCGACACGCTGATCCACTCGAGTAACCTCGACCGCCCAGTATTCACCGTTTACGGCACATACTAAATCAGGCGGGTCAGGGCCTTCATCACAGTGAAAATCTAGGCATCCTTGGGCTCTTAAGTAATTTTCGAGAAGGTTCTTAACCTGAGCTTCTTCGCGTCTCATCGGTCACAGGTCCACCCGTCCACCCGCGCGCAGGGATTCCAGGACGGCGATGGTGGCGAAGCTGGTTTCCACCACCTCCGCCTCGTCCACGGGCGCCGGTCCGCCGGCGGCCACGGCGTCGACGAAGGCCTTGAGCGCCCCGGTGAAGCCCTTGTCCTGGCGCCGGCGGCTCCCGCGCGAGGCGACGCGGCCGTCCTCGGCCACCACCAGGGTGCGGAAGTCGTCGATGGTGAACACGGCGCCGCCGGCGTAGGCCTCGATCCGTTCCTTGCCGAAAGCCATGTCGCCGAGGGCCGTATAGGCCACCGTGGCCAGGCTGCCGTCGGCGAAGCGCAGGGTCAGGGTCACGTCGTCGCTGATACCGCCCGTGGCCTCGCCGGTATCCGCCAGCACCGACGCGATGGGGGCGCCGATGAGAAAGCGCGCCAGGTCGACGAAGTGGCAGACCTCGCCCAGGATCCGTCCCCCGCCCTCGTCCGCGGCGTGGGCCCAGTGATCCGCCGGCAACGGGCCCGCGTTGACCCGGAGAAGCACGAACTTGGGCCCCTCCGTCCCCCGAAGCCGGTCGCGCACGGTGACCGCCATGGGCGCGAAGCGGCGGTTGAAGCCGACCTGGAAAAAGGCGGCCGAGCCGTTGCGGGCCGCGATCACCCGGTTGATCTGTTGGCGGTCGAGGCCCAGCGGCTTCTCCACCAGCACCGCCTTGCCCGCTTCCAGGGCGCGGGCCGTCAGTTCGGCGTGGCTGTCGTGGCGGGTGGCGATGAGAACGGCATTGATATCGGGGTTTTCCAGGACCGCCGCCGCGTCGGCGCCGGCATGGGCGAAGCCGAAGGTCTGCCGGCTTTTCTCGGCGGACGCGCCGCGCCGGGTGACCACGGTGTGAAGACGGACGCCGGTCATTTTCTTCAGTTCCGGCAGGAGCACGGTGCGGGCGAAGTTGCCGGCCCCGATGACCCCGAGAACGCACCCCTTGCCCGCCGGATCCGCCGCCGGCGCCGCAAAGGACGGGCCCGGCGCCCGTGCGCCGGACGCCGCGGCGTCCGCCGGTTGTCCGCCGTAGGTCAGCACCACGCCCAGGTGCGGCTCGCCGGCGCCGGTGACCATGGCGTAGGCCGCCTCCGCCTCGTCCAGGGGGAAGCGGTGGCTGATCAGCGGCGCCACGTCGAGCCGCCGGGCGAGGGCGGGCGACATCAGGCGCACGCACTCGGCCAGGTTCTCCGTTTCCGTCCAGCGCACGAAGCCGACCGGATACTTCACGCCGCGGCCCTCGAAGTCTTCGTCGTAGCGCCCCGGGCCGTAGGAGCGCGAGACCACCAGGCTCAACTCTTTTTGCATGAATTCCCGGCGCGGAAACTCGGTCCCCGTTGCGCCCACCATGCACACCCGCGCCCGGTCGCGGGCGATGGCCGCGGCGGTGGCCAGGGGTTCGCTGGAGTCGGTGGCGGCGGCGATGAGGATGCCGTCGCACCCCACTCCGGCGGTCAGCGCCGAGACCGCCTTCTCGACGCCGCCGTCGGCCAGGTCGAGGGCGGCGTGGGCGCCCATGCGCCGGGCCAGGTCCAGGCGTCCGGAATTGTAGTCCAGGGCCACGGCCCTGGCCCCTGAGAGGATCAAAAGCTGCACCGCCAGCTGGCCGACCAGACCGACGCCGAGCACCGCGACCACGTCGCCGAGGCCGGGGACCAGTGTGCGCACGGCGTGAAGCGAGATGGCGGCCAGGGTGGCGAAACAGGCTTCCTCGTCGGGCACGTCGTCGGGAACGGGCGCCACCAGGGCGCGCGGCACCACGTTGAGCTCGGCGTGGTTGGCCAGGCCCGCGCCGGCCACGGCGACCCGCTGACCGACCCGGAAGACCCCCTCCAGCCCGGTGCCCACGGCGACCACCTCGCCGGCCGCCGAGTAGCCCAGCGGCATGGGCTCATCGAGCCGCGCCAGCACCGCGTCCCAGGTCGCCCCGAGGCCGTCGCGGCGCGCCTTGGCGAGGACCTGCCTGACCAGATCGGGGCGCGCCTTGGCCTTGCCGGCCAGGCTCTTGCGGGCGAATTCCACCGACATGCGTTCGGTGCCCGCCGAGATCAGCGACGCCCGCGTGCGCACCAGGACGTGGCCCGCCGTCACCTTGGGCGCGGGCACCTCGCGCACCGCCAGCTTGCCCGTGCGGGGGCTCTGGATGACCTGCTTCATGGCGCCCTTTGTACCCTGATTTGCGCCGGGGGTGCAAAGGAAGGTACTAATACCAAGGAGCGCTGATCATGACTCATAGAGATCGCGTAGGCGGCTCGTCGGGCAGGAGGAAAGTTGCAGGCGATGCGGCGCATCGTCAAAACTTTTCGACGCCCTCCGACGGGCCGCATACGCGACCGCAACGGCGGCTTACCAAGGCTTTCGGACGGCGTCGCGCACGCTTCGCGATGCCCCGCATCGCCACAGCGCACGCTTAGGGCCGAAAACCTTGGTAAGCCGTCTCTATGGGTCATGATCAGCGCCCCTTGGTATAACCCTGGCCATGTGCGGGATCGCCGCCATATTCGCCTACCGCCCGGACGCCGCCGACGTGGAGAGGGCCGAGCTGGTGGCGCTTCGCGAGGCCATGCGCGCCCGCGGCCCCGACGGCGAGGGCGCATGGATCGCCGCCGACGGCCGCGTCGGGCTGGCCCATCGTCGCCTCGCCATCATCGACCTCAGCGAGGCCGCGGCCCAGCCCATGGACTTCGCAAACGGGCGCTACCGCATCACCTACAACGGCGAGATCTATAACTTCCGCGCCTTGCGCGAGGGCCTGGAATCCCAGGGTCGCGTCTTCACCACCGAGTCGGACACGGAAGTGCTTTTGCACCTGTACGACGCCCTGGGCGCCGACATGGTGCACGAGCTGCGCGGCATGTATGCGTTTGCCCTGTGGGACGAGGCGAAGCAGGGCCTTTTCCTGGCGCGCGATCCCTTCGGCATCAAGCCGCTCTATTACGCCGACGACGGCAAGACCCTCCGCGTCGCCTCCCAGGTCAAGGCGCTGCTCGGCGGCGGCCGGGTGGATGGCGCGGCGGATGCGGCCGGGCACGTGGGATTCTTCCTGTTCGGCTATGTGCCGGAGCCGCACACGCTTTACCGGGCCGTCCGCGCCCTGCCGGCGGGCCACACCCTGTGGGTGGATGCCGCGGGGACCCGGCGCATGGACCGCTATTTCGACGTCGCGGAGGCGTTCGCCGAAAGTGCGGACGGGCCTCCGGCGGACCTGCGGGCGGCGCTGTCGGACAGCGTGCGCCATCACCTGGTGGCCGACGTGCCGGTCGGCGTGTTTCTTTCCGCGGGCCTGGATTCGGCGACCATCGTCGGCCTGGCGTCGGAGTGCCACGGAGCGAACCTGGACACCATGACCCTGGGTTTCGAGGAATTCCGCGGCGGTCCCCGGGACGAAACGCCCCTGGCCGAAGAGGTGGCGCGGACGTACGGCACCCGCCACCGCACGGAATGGGTCGCCGGGGCGGCCTTCCGCGACCACCTCGCGGACGTGTTCGCGGCCATGGACCAGCCCACCATCGACGGCGTCAACGTCTATTTCGTGGCCAAGGCCGCGGCTTCGCTGGGCCTCAAGGTGGCGATGTCGGGCCTGGGCGGCGACGAGCTGTTCGGCGGCTACGACAGCTTCCGCCAGATCCCGGCCCTGGTCGGCGGCCTCGGCCGGTTGCCGGGCCTGCGCGCCCTGGGCCGGGGGTTGCGTGTCGTTTCGGCGCCGGTGGCGAAGCGCCTGACCTCGCCCAAGTTGGCCGGGCTGCTCGAATACGGGACGACGTACGGCGACGCCTACCTGCTGCGGCGGGGCCTGTTCATGCCCTGGGAACTGGCCGACGTGCTGGAGCCCGACATGGCGCGCGAGGGCTGGCGGGCCCTCGAGCCCCTGGTCCGGCTCGAGGACTGCGCATCACGGATTCCCGGACCCCGGCGCAAGGTGGCGGCCCTGGAGATGGCCTGGTACATGCGGAACCAGTTGCTGCGCGACGCCGACTGGGCCGGCATGGCCCATTCCCTGGAGATCCGGGTGCCCTTCGTCGACGCCCAACTGTTCCGTTCGCTGGCTCCCCATCTGGGCCGGCCCGGCGGACCCGACAAGGGGGCCATGGCGCGGACCCCGGCGACGCCCCTGCCCGGGGCCGTGCTGGCGCGGCCGAAGAGCGGGTTTTCCATCCCCGTCCGCGACTGGCTGCAGGGCGGCGCCGGGAACGGCCGCGGCGAAAGGGGCCTGCGCGGCTGGGCCCGGCGGGTGTACCTCGAAGCCACCGCCGCAAGCCCTTAGGTATTTGCTTGCGTGAACCCGCGGCCGCGCGTCGGCGGCGCCGGGATCAACCGTGCTGCAGGCGCTTGTACTTGATGCGCCGGGGCTGGTCGGCGTCGGCGCCGACGCGGCGCCGGTGGTCGGCCTCGTAGTCGGCATAGTTGCCCTCGAACCACACCACCTGGCTGTCGCCCTCGAAGGCGATGATGTGGGTGGCCAGGCGGTCCAGGAACCACCGGTCATGGCTGACCGCCACCACGCAGCCGGCGAAGGCAATCAGTGCGTCCTCCAGCGCCCTCAGGGTTTCCACGTCCAGATCATTGGTGGGCTCGTCCAGAAGCAGCACGTTGGCGCCCGTCATTAGCATCTTGGCCAGGTGCACCCGGTTGCGCTCGCCTCCGGACAGCTGCCCCACTTTCTTCTGCTGGTCCGCCCCCTTGAAGTTGAACTGGGCGACGTACGCCCGGCTCTGCATCTTGCGCCGGCCCAGTTCCACCTCGTCCTTGCCGCCGCTGATTTCCTCCCACACGGCCTTGGCGGGATCGAGGGCGTCCCGCGACTGGTCCACGTAGCCCAGCACCACCGTCTCGCCCATGCGCAAGGTGCCGCCGTCGGGCCGTTCGGCGCCGGTGATCATGCGCAACAGGGTCGTCTTGCCGGCGCCGTTGGGGCCGATGACGCCGACGATGCCGCCGGGCGGCAGGCGGAAGCTCAGGTCCTCGATCAGCAGCGTCTCGCCGTATGCCTTGCGCAGATGCTGGGCCTCGATCGCCAGGTCGCCGAGCCGGGGACCCGGCGGAATGACGATCTGGGCGGTTCCCAGCTGCTGCTCCGCGGCCTCGGCGCGCAGGGACTCGTACGCCGTGATGCGCGCCTTGCCCTTGGCCTGGCGGGCGCGCGGCGAAGACCGGATCCATTCCAGTTCGCGCTTGAGGATCCGTTGGCGGGCGCTCTCATGGCTTTCCTCCTGGGCCAGGCGTTTTTGCTTCTGTTCCAGCCACGCCGAGTAGTTGCCCTCGTAGGGAATGCCGCGGCCACGGTCCAGTTCCAGGATCCACCCGGTGACGTTGTCGAGGAAGTAGCGGTCGTGGGTGACGATCATCACCGTGCCCGTGTACTCCTGAAGGAAGCGTTCCAGCCAGGCCACGGACTCCGCGTCCAGGTGGTTGGTGGGCTCGTCCAGGAGCAGGATGTCGGGACGCTCGAGCAGCAGCCGGCACAGCGCCACCCGGCGCCTCTCGCCGCCGGAGATGGTGGTCACGTCGGCGTCCCCGGGCGGACAGCGCAAGGCGTCCATGGCGACTTCGAGGGTGCGCTCCAGCTCCCAGGCCCCGGTGGCGTCGATGCGCTCCTGCAGCTCCCCCTGTTCGGCCAGCAACGCGTTCATCGCGTCGTCGTCCATGGGCTCGGCGAAACGGGCGCTGATCTCGTTGAAGCGGTCGAGCAGCGCCTTGGTTTCGCCCAGCCCCTCCATGATGTTGCCTTCCACGTCCTTGGACGCGTCCAGCCCGGGCTCCTGTTCCAGGTATCCGACGCGCACGCCTTCGGCGGCCCACGCCTCGCCGCCGAAATCCGTGTCCAGGCCGGCCATGATCTTGAGCAACGTCGACTTGCCCGCGCCGTTCACCCCAAGCACGCCGATCTTGGCGCCGGGCAGAAAGGACAGGGTGATCCCCTTCAGGACCTCGCGCCCCCCGGGAAAGCTCCGGGTCAGGTGCTTCATCACATAAACGTACTGGTGTGCGGCCACGGCTGTCTCCGGGTGGGCTCTAAGCGGGCGGCCCCGTTTGTACTCCGTTCGCCACCGCCATAGCAACGCGCCGGCCGGCGGCGGTTGGATGAATACGTGAAACCGCCGGCGGATGCGTGGTAGGATACGGTTTGCGTCGTTGAAGCCAGCACTTCCTTTGGAACACAGGGAGGACGGGAATGGTGAAATCCGTGCTGGTCGTCGAAGACGAACCCAATATCGTGCTTTCGCTGGGCGCCGACGCCTACCTCACCAAGCCGTTTTCCACCGGCGAACCGACCGACCGGTTGAAACGGGTCCTTGGAGCCGGGGCCAACGGGTAAATCGGCGCCGGAACCATGGGCCTGCGTGTTCTCCTGATCTGCACCTTCGCCGGCGTCGCCCTCGCCATGGCGATCGCCGCCGCCGCCCTGTGGCTGCTCGGCGACGCCGGTGCCGCCGGGCCACAGGCGCGCGATGTCCTGGTCGTCTATGGCGGCGGCGCGGCGGTGGTGATTGTTGCGATCCTCGCCGTCGGCTGGGCCTTTCTCGACCGTGCCCTGGTGGCGCCGCTGCTGAGCTTGGCCCGCGGCATGCAGACGGCCACCCACGCCAACCCCGACCACGAGATCGACTTCACCCAAGCCCGCCACCTGGGCGAACTGTCCGGGGCGGTGGATGCGATGGCGGCGGAACTGGCCACCGCCCGGCGAAACGTGGACGAGGCCGTCGCCCGCGCCACCGCCGGCATCGAGGAACAGAAAGCGCAGCTGGAGGCGATCCTGCACGATCTTCAGGAAGGCGTAATCGTCTGCAACCTCAACCACCAGATCCTGCTGTACAACCACCGCGCCCTCGAGCTCCTGCACGTCGCCGGCGAGATCGGGCTGGGCCGATCGCTGTTCAGCGTCACCAACCGCCAGCCATTCCTGCACGCGCTCGAAGGGCTCACCAACGTCGCCGCCGAGGGGCCTCCGGAACTCCATTCCCAGGCCCCGACCGCGGCTTTCGTAAGCACGACGGCGGACGGCCGCTACATGCTCCAGGGCCGGATGAAGCTGATCGCGGACGCACACGGGAAACCGACCGGCTACGTCATCACCTTCGAGGACAACACCCGGACCTTGACCGCCCTGGGCAAACGCGACCGCCTCCTGCGCGAGGCGACCGAGGGCCTGGCCCAGCCGGTGGCCAACCTGCGCGCCGCGGCGGAGGTGCTCGCCTCGAATCCCTTGATGGCGGGCGACGAGCAGACGGCGTTCAAGGACGTGATCGTCAACGAGAGCGAATACCTGAGCCAGCGCCTGGCGGACCTGGCCGCCGAGTACCGCGAGGTGATCACCGGTCACTGGCCCATGGCCGACATCTACTCCGCCAACCTGTTGAACGGCCTGGTCCGGCGCCTGCGCGAGGAAAAGACCGTCGAGGTGGTGATGACCGGCATCCCCCAATGGCTGCACGGCGACAGCTACACGCTGATGGCACTGCTCGACCATCTGGTCCACAGGGTGCGCGGCCATGGCGATGTCAACGCCTTCGACCTGGAGGCGGCGTCCGGCGAGCGCCACGTTTACCTGGACGTCATATGGAGGGGCGCGCCCATTCCGGCTTCGGTGCTGGAGTCCTGGCTCGACACCGAACTGGAGGACGCATGGGGCGGGCTGACCGCGCGCGACGTGTTGGAGCACCACAAGTCCGAGGTTCGGAGCGAGCCCCACCGGGACGGGTTCGCCCGGCTACGCCTGCCCCTGCCGCCGGCGGTGCAGGGTCCGCGGGCCGGGGCGGATCGGATCCTGCCGTCGCGCCCCGAGTTCTACGACTTCAGCCTGCTTGGCGCGCCCACCCACCTGGGAGAGCTGGGGGAGCGGCCGCTCAAATCCCTGACCTTCGTGGTCTTCGATACCGAAACCACGGGCCTCGAGCCCTCCGCCGGCGACGAAATCATTTCCATCGCCGGCGTGCGCGTGGTCAACGGGCGCATCCTGACCGGCGAATCGTTCTCGCGGCTGGTCAATCCCCGGCGGGACATTCCCCGAAGCTCCGTGCGGTTCCACGGGATCACCGACGAGATGGTCAAGGACAGGCCGCCCATTCAGTTGGTGCTGCCCCAATTCAAGAGGTTCGTCGGCGACGCCGTGCTGGTCGCCCACAACGCCGCGTTCGACATGAAATTTCTCAAGGTGAAGGAAGCGGAGTGCGGCGCCACGTTCGACAACCCGGTGTTGGACACCCTGCTGCTATCGGTCTTTCTTCACGACCACACACCGCAGCACACCCTGGACGCCGTCGCCGGGCGTTTCGGCGTCCCGGTGCGGGGGCGGCACACGGCGTTGGGCGATTCCCTGGTGGCGGCCGGTGTATTCGTGCGCATGATCGACGCCCTGGAGGCACGGGGCGTTCGCACCCTGGACCAGGCCGTCGACGCCGCGAACAAGGTCGTCGCGGTGCGCGCCCGGCAGGCGAAGTTTTAGTGTCCCGCAAAGCGGGCGCCCGGGCCGGCGGCGGGGCTCAGAATATTTCGGCGGTGAAGTCGGCGCGGACCCGCTGGCGAAAGGTGTCGATGGCCTTGAGCGCGTCGAGCAACAGGGACCGGGTGCGCTTCGAAAGGGACTGCGGATCCACGTAGTAGCTTACGCCGGTATCGGCCTTGAAATCCTTGATTTGCCGGCTGAGCAGGATTCCGGTGATCAGCCGGAAGGCGCTGGTCAGTTCCTCGTCCTCGTTGGCGTCGAGCACACCCTTGGCGGCGAGCGCCTTGATCCGCCGCACGGTGGCCGTCTCTTCCACGCCCTCGCGCAGGGCGAGCAGCCGGACGGCCTCCACCAGCGGCAACGTGCCCGTGTGCTTGAGGTTGACCTGGCCCTTGTACCGCTTCTTCCTCTTCTCGGTGAGCAACCCCCCGAAGAAACCCAGGGCCACATTGTGGTCGGCCTCTTCTTGGAACATCTGCTGCAGGAAGAAGTGGTTGCTGCGCGCCATTTTGGTCACGCTCCGGCGCAACCGGGCGGCCATATCGGGATGGCCCCGCACCGGCTGAAAATCGAAAAAAATGTCGGCAAGCCGCAGGGCCACGAAATTCCGTTTCCGGCCCCACAGAGTGATCTGTTCGATCCATTGCGGCAGGGTCTTGCGCCACAGCGGATTGGTGGCCATGACATAGCCGTTACATAAGGGGAAGCCCACGGAATCGAGATCGCGGACCATGCGCTCGGCCAATTCGATGAACCAGGCCTCGATCTCCGCATGGCGCTCGTCCGGATAGTCCTCGAGGATGAAACCGTTGTCCTGGTCGGGATAGAGATAGTTCTCGCCGCGCCCGCCGGAACCCATGACGATGACACAGAACTCCACCGGTGGCCGGCCGTACCCCTCGGCCTCCATGGCACTGCGGTTGAGGTCGACGATTCGGCGGTAGATGTCGTTGTTTATATGGGTCAGCAGGGCCTGTATCTCGGGCGCCGGCAAATTGTCCTCGAACAGTTGATCGGCGAGTTCCACCTGCGCCGCCTTGATCTGTTTCATGCCCTCGACGCTGTCTTCGCGGGCCAGGGTGTCGATCTGCCCCATCAGGCGGTCCGAGGCGACGGCCAGGGCGTCGTGCAGGTTCAGCATGCCCGTCAAGGCGCCGCCGCCATCCACCACCGGCATGTGGCGCAGCCCCCGCCGGCGCATGCGGGCAATGGCGTAGTAAAGGTACTCGTCGGCGGCAATGGTCATGACCGGCATGGTCATGACCTTCTCCACCGGTGTCTCGGGGGGCACCCGGAAGGCGACCCGGTGGGTCAGGTCCCGCTCGGTGATGATGCCGAGCGGCCGTCCCTCGGCATCCGTGACGGTGGCGCTGGAGGCCTTCCGTTCGGCCATTCCCGCGATCACGTCGGCGCACGACGTGCCCGCCGTCACCGCCAGGGGTACCCGGCGCATGAAATCCTTCACCATCCTGCTGAAAATGGCCGTTTGGGACCGCACCGCAACCTCGCTCGCCCGGCCGGTTGTCTTCACATGTGCGTGAAGTCTCAGGGGTGCATTGGGCGGATTAATTCTCCGATCCGCCGCGGATGGCAAATCCCCCGCACGAGGAACCCGCGGGCCGCTGCCATGACCGGCACCAGATAAAAGCACTGAAAACCAATGGGTTCAAGCGCACCATGGCCAAAATCCCGCAAGACCCGGCGCCGAAACCATTTTTTATGGTTAAGCTTTTGTATGGGCGAATACGATCGGCTTACCACCCGAAGGTATAATTTCAATTGTTGTACACGGACGCCGAAAATGGTATGCGTTGTCTGATTCTGGTCCCGGAGGGGCGGCCCCTTGGGGCCGGAAGCCTATCGAAATAAGAAATAAATAATAAGCCGAACGGCAAGATGTGGGGAAGCCTTTGCGCTGATGGGAGAGGAGACACCCTTCCCGATTCGTCGCGTGAAAGTGTCGGCTGCCCAGCCGGGCACTTGTGTTTCGCGTCTTGGCCGCCAAGCCGTGGGACAGTGCTTTCCCAGGATCATCTGAACGTTCGGCATCCACGGTGACGCCGGGATGGACCCGCCGGAACCGGGGTCGTGTGTTTGGTGCGGTTTTGTGGCGCCCTGACGCCGAAAGCCCCACAACCCCGACAGGGGCGTACAGATAGGGGAGAACGGTCTTGGAAGCGAAAATTGTCTGGTTGTTCATGTTCGTGGTGCTGTACTGGGTGTACTGCATCTATTGGGGGTGGAGAAGCGCCCAAATGGCCAAAACGGCTAGCGACTACTTCATCGCCGGCCGTAAGTTGTCTCTATGGGTGTTCGTTCTGGCGGCCACGGCGACATCGTTCTCGGGCTGGACCTTCATGGGTCACCCGGGGCTGGTGTATCGCGATGGGTTCCAGTACGCGTATGCATCCTTTTACACCATCACCATCCCGTTCACCGGGGTCATCTTCCTGAAGCGCCAGTGGATGCTGGGCAAACGCTACGGTTTCGTGACGCCGGGCGAAATGCTGGGCACCTATTTCCAGGGTGACTTCATCCGCATCCTGACGGTGATCGTGGCCCTGCTGTATTCCATTCCGTATCTTGGCGTGCAGCTGGGGGCGTCCGGGTATCTCTTCAACGTCATCACCGTGACCGAAGCTTTCCCGGATGGCATGTTCACCCAGAACGTCGGCATGTGGATCCTGTCGATCGTGGTGTTCATCTATGTGGCGTCGGGCGGCCTGCGCGCCGTCGCCTATGTGGACACCCTGCAATGCATCCTGCTGGCGATGGGCATCATTATTTACGGTTCCATCGCGCTTAACGCCGTCGGCGGCTGGGATGCGATGCAGGAGGGTCTGGCCAAGCTGGCCGCGTCCGACGTCGGCAAGTGGGGCACCACCAAGGGCTATGGCGGCGGCGACTACAACGCCTATTTCGCCATCCCGGGTGTCATCCAGTGGACGGCCGGCCTCGGCAAGGAAACCCCGGTCGGCGGCCTGTGGACCGGCATCATGTGCCTGACCTACATGTTCGCGCTGATGGGCATTCAGTCGGCCCCGGCGTTCACCATGTGGTCGTTCTCCAACACCAACCCGAGGCCGTTCGCGCCGCAGCAGGTTTGGGCGTCCTCGCTCGGGATCGGCGGCATCCTGTTCTTCTTCACGGCGTTCACGGGCATGGGCGGGCACCTTCTGGGCGCCAACCCGTTGGTGACGGACGCGGGCCTCGCCTTGTCCAATGTGCTTCCGGCCTCGATTGCCGCGAAGCCGGACTCGATCGTCCCGCACTACATGAACTTGATCGCGGAGGGTGCGCCGTGGCTGGTCGGCGTGTTGGCGATTTGCGCCCTGGCGGCCATGCAGTCCACCGGCGCGGCCTACATGTCCACCGCCGGCGGCATCCTGACGCGGGATCTTTACAAGCGCTACCTCAACCCGGCCGCGACCCATGCCATGCAGAAGCTGGCCGGGCGCATGGGCATCGCCTTCATCGTCATCTCGGCCCTGTTGGTGGCGACGTATTCGCGTGACGCCCTGGTGCTGCTGGGCGGTCTGGCGGTGGCCTTCGGCTTCCAGATGTGGACGCCACTGGCGGCCGTCTGCTGGCTTCCGTGGATCACGCGACAGGGCGCCTCGTATGGTCTGATGGCGGGCATTATCGGTGTGATCTTCACCGAGAAGTTCGGCCTCGGGATTCTGGCCGACATGAACCTCGACTTCTGGGGCCGGTGGCCGTTGACGATCCATTCGGCCGGCTGGGGCATGCTTCTCAACGCCTCCACCTGCATCATCGTGTCGTCGATGACCCAAACCGAGGAAGCGACCGCCCACCGCATGAAGTTCCACAATTTCCTGCGCGAGCATGCGACCCTGCCGGCGTCGAAGAAAGGTCTGAAGCCCATCGCCTGGACCATCACCCTGGCGTGGCTGTTCTTCGGTATCGGCCCCGGCGCCGTTATCGGCAACGACATCTTCGGCGCGCCGAATGCCGGCGTCGATGGTTGGACCTTCGGCATGCCCTCCATCTGGGCCTGGCAGATCCTGTTCTGGCTCCTCGGGGTCGGCATGATGTGGTTCCTGGCCTACAAGATGGAGTTGTCCACCATGCCCGAAACGGAGATCGAGGCCTTGGTGGAAGACATTGGCGACACGGCCGAGGAACAGGCCCAACGCCTATAGCCGAACACGAACTTGACGTGAATCGGGGGAAGGGGTTCACCCTTCCCCCCTTTTTTTTGTTAAAATCCGGCCCGTCCTTCGAACGGACCGGTCACGCACGTTGGGGTCTGTCACCGTGGAAGCGATTCTTTCGCCTGAATACGAGTGGGTGTGGTCGGTGGCACTTGGGGTGGCGATGTATTTCCCGGTCAGGCAGCTTATCTGGGTGCTGGCGGTGCGCCGGCAGCAGCGCAAGGCGGGGGGTCGGCTTCCCGACGGGGAAGCCCAGGACGCCATAAAACGCCGCGCCGGGGTCACGGCGGCGCTTTTGTGCCTGGTCCTCGCCGCCACTTACGGCGGGGTCATGTTCGGGGGAGGCCGGTGAACCTGAAAGCGTTTTCCGACCCGAAGGTGCTGCGCCGCTTCGTCATCCTGATGGGCATCGCCACCTTCGCCATGTTCAGTTTCTGGGCGGCGCTCAGGGTTTATGTCCGGACCCCGGACGGCGACTACGAAGTCCGCCAGGGCGACATCCATTTGGGCGACGACAAATTCGATGCGGCGCTTGAGCGCTTCACCGAGGCGCTGGCCGTCTCGCCCGACCACCGCGGGGCGCTGATGGGCCGGGCGCTGGTGTATTTGCGGACCGGGCGCTACGCGGAAGGGGAAGCCGAGTTCACCTACCTGATCAAGTATCTGGAGAAAACCCTGGTGCCCGACGACATCACGGGGATCGCCGTTCTCGCCGGGGCCCACGCCAACCGGGGTATTTTGTACGACCGCACGGGCCGCTACGAAAAGGCGCTCGCCGATTACATTCGGGCGTTGAACATCGACGAGGTGGCCATCGACGGACCCGGCATCGTCGACAGAGTCATCTACGGGACGCCCCGGCCCGCGACCGTTCGCCTGCGCGCCACCTATTTGATCAAGCAACTGGCCCTGCCCCCGGAAAAGCGTGTTCTCCGGATACCGGAAAAAGACGCCGAAGAACGGATGTACAAGCCTTATTAAGGGGAAGAGGGGATTGCCCGGTTGGCAAACAGGCCAAGAAATGCAATCATTCTGCGGCTCGATCAACCGGCGGGGACAATCGGCAATCCATTCCAACACGATTCCGGTTGGTGCGGAGTATAGGGGAGAAATTCATGTCGGAAGAAAATGCACCTGAAGAAAAGACAGAGATGCCTTCGGTCAAGAAGCAGATTATGGTCATGGCTATCATTGTCGTGGGCATCACCGTTGTTCTTGGCGGCGGCGTTTGGCTGTCGATGTGGCTGAAATGAGTACCGGCCCGGGCGGTGCCGGACCGCCCGTGGATCGGTTTCCAGCCCTTTAATGTGCAGGCTTCCGGTGTGAATTGACGGGCCCGGGAAAACGGCCTTTCAATTCGCGGCATGGGGACCCGCCCTGGATCGGACCGGATCGGATAGGGTGAAACGATGCGCATCGGTGTGTTCGTCACGTTGTCAGCGCTGGTAGCGGCGGCACTCTGGGTGCCGGCGCCGGCGGGTGCGGAGTGCTACGATCCGCCGGCGGCCTACGTGATCTGGGCCAAGTGCGACTTCAAGAGAAAAAACTTCGAAGGCGCCAATCTGAAGGGCGCCATCCTTGAGGATGCCGTCTTCCACCATGCCAAGCTAAAGGGCGCCAACCTGGAGAAAGCGGACCTCCGCGGGGCGGACATGTCGTTCGCCGATATGTCGGGTGTCAACCTGAAAAACGCCAGGCTGATGAAGGCCATCCTGAAGGACGTCGACCTTTCGGGCGCCGACCTTACCGGGGCCAACCTGGAAGGGGCCGATCTGGAACGGGCGAACCTCAGCGGCGCCAAAATCGACGGGGCCAATCTGGACGCGGTGAGAATGGCCGGCGCGACCTGGACCGACGGCAAGACCAAATGCAAGGGCGGCTCCGTCGGCGAGTGTCTGCGCTAGTGGCCTGTATCAGCTAAATTGTACCCCTACGATCGCTTTTCCCGTTTCCTCGGCAGGAGGGGAGGCGCAGGCGATGGCGGCCCATCGGAAAGCCTTCCCGACGCCCCGAGGGGACGGGAAAAG
>JADFHR010000030.1 GCA_022567015.1 Pseudomonadota bacterium | reverse complement strand
ACCGGAACGGCGGCTTACCAAGGCTTTCGGACGGCGTCGCGCACGCTTCGCGATGCCCCGCATCGCCACAGCGCACGCTCCTAGCCGAAAACCTTGGTAAGCCGTCTCTATGGGTCATGATCAGCGCTCCTTGGTATTACGCCCCGGCCAGGACGTGGCGCGCCTGGACGCTGTCGGCGGCGATTTGTGCCTTCAAATCGTCGAGGCCGTCAAATTTCTTTTCCGGACGCAGGTACCCGACCAGGGCGACGCGCAGGTGCCGGCCATAGAGATCGCCGTCGAAATCGAACAGGTGCGCCTCCAAGATCACGTCCGTGCCGGCGAAGGTGGGCCGGCGGCCCAGGTTGGCGACGCCGGCATGCCACACCGTGGCCACGCCCCTGTCAACGCCGGCCCGGACCGCGTACACGCCGTTTGCCGGCCGCAGGTATTCGCCAAGATGCAGATTCGCGGTGGGATAGCCGATGGTCTGTCCACGATGGTCGCCGTGCACCACCCGTCCCTCGATCTCGAAGTGCCGGCCCAGCACCTCGGCCGCGGCGCCGGGCTCGGCGTTCTTCAGGAACGTGCGCACCCGGGTCGAGGAATAGGCGTTCCCGTCTGCGTCCCGCATCGCCGTGACGCAGGTAAAGCCGAAGCCATCCTTTTCTCCCCTGTGCAGGAGCAGTTCCGTGTTGCCGGCGCGCTTGTGGCCGAAAACGAAGTCGTAGCCGGAGACCACGTGCCGCGCCCCGAGCCCCTTCACCAACACCTCGGTGACGAAAGCCTCGGCCGGCCGGCGCGAAAAATCGCGATCGAAGCGCAGCACGATCATGCAGTCCACGCCCATGGCCTCGATGTGCCGGGCCTTGATGCGAAACGGGGTGAGGCGAAAGGGCTCGGCCCCGGGGGTGAAGAAGGCGCGCGGATGGGGCTCGAAGGTGAGCACCGCCCACGGCATCCCCGCCGCCCGCGCCATGTGCCCGGCCTCGTCGATGACCGCCCGGTGACCGCGATGGAGCCCGTCGAAGTTGCCGATGGCGACCGCCGCGCCGCGGGCTTCCGCCGGCAGGTCGTGGAAATGGCGAAAGATCCGCATGGGGGCAAGAAAATGTCAGCGCCCCAGGATGGGGTCAAGGAAAAACCATGCGGGATCAGCGCGAAGCGCCGCCCGCGGGCGGGCGGCGCGGGGGCCGGCGCGAGACCAGCCTGGGACTCGAGCGCAGCGAGCGCAGGCGGCGGCTGGTCACGCGGCGGCTCGGCGCGGAGGGCGCGGAGGACGCCGCGGCAGCGCCGGCCGGGCCGACGAAGTCCTCGGCCCGGAACAGACCGGCCCGTTCGCCCTTATGGCGGGTCCGTGTCTCGATCATGCGCAGGGTGCGCCGCACCGTGGGGTGGCGGTCCGGCGGCCTGAGACAGTTGAGCAGATGGGCCCGGGCGATGGCCTTGATGCGCTTGACGATGGTCCGGTAGCGCTGCCGGGGCTCGCACCACCGGGCATAGGCCGCCACGGTCCAGGGATGGGCGGGCATCGGTCTCAGGCCCCGCGCCGTGCACCAGGCGGCGAAATCCTTCCATGCCCGCTCGGCAACGCGCGTGCTCACCTGGGCGCCCCGGCGGGCGGGGAAAGGCGCCCAAAGCTGTCCCCCTGCGCCGGGTCCCCGGCAAAGCGTGTGGTCATCAATCGACACCTTTCGCGTGCGTGCAAGAAGCGGCTAAACTAGCAGGGAAACCGTACTCGTCAAATCCGCCCTGCGCGGCCGGGCGATGGGCGGCGGTCGGCAGTAGCAAGGACGGAAACGCCATGGGTGAGCACAGGATCGCGGCCATCCCCGGGGACGGAATCGGCCCCGAAGTGCTCGACGCCGGCCTCAAGGCATTGGCCGTGCTCGAGGAGCGCGAGCCCGGGTTCAAGCTCCATGTGGAGACCTTCCCCTGGGGGTCGGACTACTACCGCCGGCACGGCCGCATGATGCCCGACGACGGGATCGAGCGCCTGCGCGCCTTCGACGCCATCTACTTCGGCGCCGTCGGCGACCCCGACATTCCCGACCACGTCACCCTGTGGGGGCTGCGGCTGGCCATCTGCCAGGGTTTCGATCAGTACGCCAACGTCCGCCCGGCGCGCCTTCTGCCGGGCATCGCGGGTCCCCTGCGCGGCCGCAATTCCGGGGACGTGGACTGGGTGATCGTGCGCGAGAACACCGAGGGCGAGTACGCCGGCGCCGGCGGCCGCGTCCACGGCGGCCTGCCCGGAGAGGTGGGCGTCGACGTGGCCGTGTTCACCCGCGCCGGCGTCGAGCGGATCATGGCGTTCGCCTTCGAGCTGGCGCGCAGGCGGCCGCGCAAGCTTCTCACCGTGGTCACCAAGTCCAACGCCCAGCGCCACGGCATGGTCATGTGGGACCAGATCTTCGCCGAGATAAAGGGGGACTACACCGACGTCGCCACCGACAAGATGCTGGTCGACGCCATGACGACGCGCATGGTGCTGAAACCGGAGACCCTGGACGTCATCGTCGCCACCAACCTGCACGGCGATATCCTGAGCGACCTGGCGGCGGCGCTGTCGGGGAGCCTGGGCATCGCGCCGACGGCCAACCTCAACCCGGGCCGCGATGCGCCGTCCATGTTCGAGCCCATCCACGGCGCCGCCTTCGACATCACCGGCAAGGGCGTCGCCAACCCCATCGGCGCCCTGTGGACGGCGGTGATGATGCTGGAGCACCTGGGCGAGGCGGGCCCGGCGGCGCGCCTGATGGCGGCCATCGAGGCGGTCACCGGCGCCGGCGACGTGCTGCCCGCGGACCTCGGCGGCAGCGCGACCACGGCGGAGGTCACGGACGCCGTGTGTTCGCGGTTGGTTGGCGGGTGATTTCCCGGCCGCCTCTATAAGCCCGTCGGCCACATGCCGGCGGCGTCGAGAGGCGTGTCTTCAGCGTGCGTACTTTGACCGGACGGTTTCCCCTTTCCAGACGATTTTGTTGCCTATCGCCAAGATTTCACATGGCGCAGTAATGCCATGCTTCTCCCTACCCTTTTCGCAATAGTAAAACGCAGTGTTCTTCGCGGTCTCGACGTTCATCGCATAGCCACTTCCGCACGTGTAGGGACCGCCCATTCTTTCCCGCGCATACGCGAAGGCCGTCTCAAGCCCACTGGAATGCCGTTCTTCCTGCCGCTCAAAATTGTCGAGACATTTTCTGCCAATATATTTCTTTGCTTCCTGGAATGCCTCGGCGCCGGACAGCCCTTTCGCCCGCAGAATCTCCTTAATCGACGTGGTAGGCGGCGTGGCCGGGGCGGTTTTGGAAGAGGACCGTTTTTTTGATCCTTCTCCACGGAGTGCAGTCAGCTGTTTTCCCGATCCATCAAACCGCAGGTTTTCGACGAACTCAAAAAGGTGTTGATCCAGTTTTTCGACTTCCGGATGTCTCCTGCTTAGACAGAGCCTTCCAACTATTATCTCATCTCCTAGGACCGCTCCCAGGCGTTCCCCGAAAATGATACACCTGTAAAGGCTATCCGTTCTGTCCATATATTGCAAATATCCATACTTGTTTTTTCTACGCTTTATCTTTGTATCCGAAAAATCGACGGATATTTTCTTATAGAATTCTTTATTAGACTCTTTCTCTAAATACGAAGTAAAATCATCTGTGAAACCGTCATATATATCAATCTCGGTTAGAATTACGACCGCCAAAAAACCCACGGTCGTTCCCCCGATCCCGAGTGTAAATACCTCAGTGTCTTTCTCCAGCCCGATTTTTTTTCGGGCATTCGTGACCGTAAAGAAATCGTAAGTCTCCGCAATCGTGGTCGTCATGGGTTTTCCTTCCTCCCACTCAGACGCGGATCTTGCGGACTCGCCCGCCGCCAAAAACAGTGCGGAAACCAAGACCAGTGAGGAAATTCCATACCGCATCGTCCCGTCCTCCCGGTATAGGACATCACGGGGATGAGACGGCGGCCGCCCGGACGGCAGTTACGCCATCTCACATTCGCTTGCCGGCACCGCGCCGCCGGTCGCCCGCACACTTCCGGTTCACGCCGACCGGTTTTCCATATCGCCCGCCTCTATAAGCCCGTCGGGGCGCATGGCGGTGTCGACAGGTGCGTCTTCGGCGCGCCTACTTTGACCGGACGGGTTCCCCTTCCCACACGATTTTGTTGCCTAGGAGCCTGTCCGAGTAAGTGTGAGGAGCATCGAAATTTGAAACATTCGGAATCGTAGCACGCCTGTGGCGGTAATATACGTGCGCGTCGCCAGCATTTTCGATTCCATTGTGTCGCTCTTCGGATTACTCGGACAGGCTCCTAGCGCCAAGATTTCATTTACCGAGTGCAGTCAGTGGTTTTCCCGATCCATCGGTCCGCAGATTTTCGACGAACTCAAAAAGGCGCTGATCCAGTTTTTCGACCTCCCGGTGTCCCGTGCTCAGACAGAGCCTTCCAATCACGAATTCACTTCCTAGGACCGCTCCCAGGCGTTCTCCGTAAATGATACACCTGTACCGGCTATCCGTTTTGTCCATATATTGCAAATATCCATACTTGTTTTCTCTACGCTTTATCTTTGTATCCGAAAAATCGACGGATTTCTTTTTATAAAAGTCTTTTTTAGACTGTTTCTCCAAAAACGAGGTGAAATCATCTGTGTAACCGTCGTACTCAAGCCCAGTTTGATAAACAACCGCCAAATACCCCACCACGATCGTTACTCCGATCCCGAGCGTAAATATCTCGGTATCGCTCTGTAGCCCGATTTTTTTTCGGGCCCTCGTCACCGTAAAGAAATCGTAAGTCTCCGCAATCGTCGTCTTCATGGGTTTTCCTTCCACCCACTCAGACGCGGAATTTGCGGACTCGCCCGCCGCCAAATACAGTGCGGAAACCAAGACCAGTGAGGAAATTACATACCGCATCGTCCCGTCCTCCCGGTATTGGACATCATGGGGATGAGACGGCGGCCGCTCGGACGGCAGCTACGCCGTCTCGGATTCGCTTGCCGGCACCGCGCCGCCCGTTGCCTTCGCTGCGACACTAACCGTTTAATAGTTGTATTTTTTTGTAGCGGTATTCTTCTTACGATTGTCGGACTTTGCTTGGAAGGAGTCAAGGGGCGGACGTATGCCGTTAATACCACGAAAGAAAAACCCCGCCACCAAAGCGAAGTCCTTTACGGTGCTCTACGGTCGGCGCTTCACGCCGTCACCGAAGCCGTCACCGAAGCCGTCACCGAAGTATCGTGTCAGATCGCCCCTTCGGCGCGCGCCGCCTCGATCTCGGTGTCCCCGTAGCCGACGATCTCCTTGAGGATCTGATCGGTGTGCTCGCCCAGGAGCGGCGAGGTTTTCACTTCCGTCGGCGAATCCGACAACTTGATCGGGTTGCCGACGGTCAGGAAGGTGCCCCTTTCCGGGTGCTCGACCTCGACCACGGTCCCGCGCACCCGCAAGGAGTGATCCTCGGCCAGTTCCTTCATGTCGAGGACCGGGCCGCAGGGCACGCCCAGGTCGTTGAGGATTTCCATGACCTGGTACTTGTCCTTGGTTATGGTCCACCCCTCGATCAACGCGAAGCAATCGTCGAGCTTCGTCAGGCGCGCCTCCGGCGTCGCCCACTCGGGATCGTCGATCAGGTCGGCGCGGCCGATCAACTTCATCAGGGGCGCCCAGCTCTGCGGCTGGATGATCACGTAGGCGTAGTCGTTGGGGCCGTGGGCGGCGTGGGTGCCGCTTTGCGCGCCGCGGTGCGCGCATTTCACCACGTGGCCCGGCTGACCGCCGCCCGACGCGTGGCCGGCGCGCGGCACCTGCTCGCCGAAGGTGCCGTTCGGATATTGCGGGTATTCCTTGAGCGGACCGTGGGCCAGGCGCTGCTGGTCGCGGAGCTTGACCCGGCACAGGTTGAGGATGGCGTCCTGCATGGCGCATTCCACCCGCTGTCCGCGGCCGGTGTGCTCGCGTTGATAGAGCGCCGCCAGGATTCCCGCGACCACGTGCATGCCGGTCCCCGAATCCCCGATCTGCGCCGCGGAGACGAGCGGCGGGCCGTTATCGAATCCGGTGGTGCTGCAGGCGCCGCCCATGCATTGGGCGACGTTTTCATAGGCCTTGCAGTCTTCATAAGGCCCCGGGCCAAACCCCTTGATGGACGCGTAGATCATCCGCGGGTTGATCTCGTGGATGCACTCCCAGGTGAATCCCATGCGATCCAGCGCGCCGGGGGCGAAGTTCTCCACCATCACGTCGCAGGCCTCGATCAGCCTGGTGAAAATCTCCTTGCCCTTGTCCGCCTTGGTGTTCAGCGTGATGGAGCGCTTGTTGCAGTTGAGCATGGTGAAATACAGGCTGTCGACGTCGGGCAGGTCGCGCAGCTGCTGGCGCGTGGCGTCACCCGTGCCCGGGCGTTCGACCTTGATCACGTCGGCGCCGAACCAGGCCAGAATTTGCGTGCAAGAAGGACCTGACTGGACGTGGGTCATGTCCAGGATACGGATGCCGTCCAAAGCTTTTGCCATCGTTTTCCTCGTCCCCTAATCGTGAAGTCGCCTAATCGTGAAGCCCCGGTCGCCGGCGCGGCGGACGGGGCCGCTTACCCCGCTCGCGGCCGGTCGTTCGCGGCTATTTGTACATGGTCTGGGCTTTGGTGCCCGGGGCGTATTCGTTGGGATCGACCCAGATGTTGACCACCGCCGATTTGCCCGACTTGACCGCCTCGCGGGCCCGTTCCAGGGCCGGGCGGATCTCGCCGGGCTCGCGGACGCCCTCGCCGTAGCCGCCCAGCATTCTGGCGAAATCCTCGAACGGCACGTCGCCCAGCATGTTGCCGACGTTGCCGCGCTGTTCGCCGTATTTCATGATCTGGCCGTAGCGAATCTGGTTCATCGCCGAGTTGTTGCCGATCACCGCCAGGAACGGCGCGTTGAACCGGTTGGCGGTTTCCATGTCGAAGCCGGTCATGGCGAAGGCGCCGTCGCCGTAATAGCACAGCACCTCCTTTTCCGGATGGGCCAGCTTCGCGGCCAGGGCGAACGCCGTGCCGACGCCGAGGGTGCCGAGGGGCCCCGGGTCCATCCAGTGACCGGGGCTGTGCGGCTGGACGGCCTGCGCCGAGATGGTCACCACGTCGCCGCCGTCGCCGATGTAAATGGTATCGTCGGTCAGGAACTCGTTGATCTCCCAGGCCACCCGGTAGGGATGGATGGGAACCGAGTCGGAGGTGAACATGGGCATCAGCTTTTCCGTGCTTCTCTCTTCCTCGGCGCGAAGTTCCTCCATCCATGCCTTTCGCCTGCCGGCGCCCCTGTCGACGCGGCCGGTGGCGGCATCGGTGACGGCCTTGAGGATGGCCCCCACGTCGCCGACCAGACCCAGCGAGATGTCCCGGTTCTTGCCCACGGTGCGGTAATCCATGTCGATCTGGACGACGGTCGCGTCGGCGCGCAGGCGCTTGCCGTACCCCATGCGGAAGTCGAACGGCGTGCCCACGATGACGATCACGTCGGCCTTGTCGAAGGCCAGGCGCCGGGTGCGGTGGAAGTGATGGGGGTCGCCGGGCGGCAGGGTGCCGCGGCCGGACCCGTTCATGTAGGCGGGAATGTTGAGGGTGCGCACGAAGTCGCGCGCCGCGTCGGTGCCGGCGCAGGTCCAGACCTGGGTGCCCAGCAACACGCACGGCCGTTCGGAGGCGACTAAGATGTCGGCCAGCTTCTCGATATCGGCGGGATCGCCGATGGCCTTGGTGGAGGCCCGGTACCGGCCGGCCGCGGGGATGCGCGCGGCGCTGAAATCCACCTTGGCGTCGAGAACGTCGCGCGGGATTTCCAGGAAAGACGGCCCGGGCGCGCCGTTGTAGCATTCGCGAAAGGCCATGGAGATCATGTCGGCGATGCGCTCGGTGCTGGCCACCGTGGAGGCGAACTTGGTAATCGGCGTCATCATGTCCACGTGCGGCAGGTCCTGAAGCGATCCCATCTTGTGCTGGGTCAGGGACCCCTGGCCGCCGATCAACAGCATCGGACTCTCGGCCCGGAAGGCATTGGCGATGCCGGTCATGGCGTTGGTCGTTCCCGGACCCGCGGTGACCACCGCGCAACCCGGTTTCCCGGTCTGGCGCGCGTAGCCGTCGGCGGCATGGGCGGCCACCTGTTCGTGGTGCACGTCGACGATCTTGATGCCTTCATCCAGGCAGCCGTCGTAGATGTCGATGATGTGGCCGCCGCACAGGGTGAATATGACGTCCACGCCCTCGTTCTTGAGGGCCTTGGCGACCAGGTGGCCGCCCGAAATTTTCTCCTCGGGTATCTTCAGTTCGGTAACCTTGCGCGCCGCGTCCGACATGGCGAATCTCCCGTTTCCCGGTTGTTACGTGTGAGGGTCGAAACGCGCGAACCCGCGTTAGTGTCCTGTCTCAGAGATGGGACAGGACACTAGCTCAGATAATCCACGTTCTTGTCCACATGCGCCGCCAGATCCAGGGTGTGGTCCCGGACAAGGCGCTCGGCAAGCTCGGTGTCGCGCCGTTCCAGCGCCTCGATGATTTGCATGTGGTCGATGATGGAGCGGTTGAACCTGTCGTCCTGGCCGATCGTGCTCGCCCGAATCGAATTGATGTGGATGAACAGATTCTCCGTCAGTTCGTTGAGCAAATCGCACTGGCTCAAGCGCAACAGGGTTTGATGGAATTGAATGTTGGTGTCCGAATATTCGTCGATATTGGCCTTGATTTCCTTGCCTTCGAAGCTGGCGAACATCTTGCGCAGGGTGGCGATCTCCGCGTCCCCGGCCCTGAGCGTGATCAGCCGCGCCGCCATGCTTTCCAGGGCCGCCCAGACGGTGATCATCTCGATGATCTCGGCCTTGGTCTTGCGCACGACGAAGGCTCCCTTGCGCGCCACGATGCGCAAAAGTCCCTCCTGCGCGAGGCGCGCCATGGCTTCGCGGATGGGGGTCCGGCTGACCCCGAGGTCCTGGGACAACTGGCGCTCGTCGAGGCGGATTTCCTCGTCGCCGTCATAGATGTTCATGGACGTGATGGCGTTCTTCAACGCCTTGTAGGTCTGGGACGTCAAGCGGAAATCAACCTCTATGGGCTGGACATTCAACTTGGCGACGGCCATGGGTTTTCCTCGGTGGTCACGGGGTTTCCGGGGCCGGGGTGTGACTCTGGTATATGATATACCCCATACAAAAAACTCGCACAATCCCGCGTATGTGAAGGCTCATCGCCGCGGCCTGCGCGGCCCTTGCCGGGGCGCGGTCCGGGATCTCGAAAAAGTCAGGTTCGTTCCGTCTTCCGCCGCCGGGCGTCGAGCGCCTGTTTTCCGAGGGGCAGGACGAGGAGCGCGATGGCGATGAACATGAATACGCTGGAGAACGGCCGGGTGAAGAAGATCGAGAACGAGCCGCCGGAAATCAACAGCGACTGCCTAAGCGCCGGTTCCGCCAGCGGCCCGAGGACGATGGCCAGCACCGCCGGCGCCATCGGGTAGTCCAGCTTGCGCATGAGGTAGCCGACGATGCCGAAGATCAGCATCAGCCACACGTCGTGCATGTCCAGGGTCGGCACGAAACCGCCGACGATGCACAGGATGAAGATGACCGGCGCCAGGATCGTGAACGGCAGCTTCAACACCCAGATGAAGGCCGGGATGAAGGCGATGTTGATCAACAGCGAAAACAGGTTGGCGGCGTACAGGCTGGCGATAAAGCCCCAGACGAAATCGGGGTGGTCGATGAACACCATGGGGCCGGGTTCCAGCCCCCAGATCACCATCCCGCCGAGCAGGATCGCCGTCGTTGGCGATCCGGGGATGCCGAGGGTCAGCATGGGCAGCATGGCGCCGGTGGAGGCGGCGTTGTTGGCGGATTCCGGCGCCACGACGCCGTTGATGTTGCCCTTGCCGTAGGTCTCGGGGTCCTTCGCCATCTGCTTGGCGAAGCCGTAGGCCATGAGCGAGCCCGGCGTGGCGCCGGCGGCCGGCAGGATGCCGACGAAATAGCCCAGGAACGACCCCAACAACATCGCCTTCCAGGTCCGCGTCAGTTCCACCAAGTTCTCCCAGATGCGCCGTACTGAGACGCTCGCCTGCGAGACCACCACGTTGCCCTTGGAGATCTCGATGGTCCACAGCATCTCGCCGATGCCATAGATGCCGATGGCCAGCACCAGGAAGTTGATGCCGTGGAAGAAACCGGGGATGTCGCCGAAGATAAGCCTGGGCTCGCCCGAAATGATATCCAGGCCGACGGCGCCGAACACCAGCCCGATGAAAATGGAGAACAAGGTCTTGGCGACGTCGTCGCCGCCAAGCCCGACGAACGTGGCGAACGCCATCAGCATCAATGCGAATATCTCCGGCGCGCCGAAGCCCAGCGCGATATCCGCCAGCGGCGGCGCAAACAGCGTGAACAACACGACTCCGATGCTGCCGCCGACGAACGACGCCGCCGCCGCCGCCACCAGCGCCTTGTCGGCCTTGCCCTGCAAGGCCATGGGCCGGCCGTCGAAGGTGGTGGCCACCGCCGTCGAGGCGCCGGGTATGCCGAGCATGATGGAACTGATGGCGCCCCCGTACATGGCCCCGTAATAGATCGCGCCGAGAAAGATGATGGCGCTCGTCGGCGGCACCAGGAAAGTCATCGGCAATAGAATGGCGACGCCGTTGACCGAGCCCAGGCCGGGCATGGCGCCGATAAAGAGGCCGACGGCGCAGCCGAAAATGATCAGCGCCAGATTCAGCGGCTCAAAGGCGATGGCAAAGCCATTGAGGAGAAGAGACAGAATTTCCATCGGCGCTCGGGACTCAGGT
The DNA here is from genome assembly GCA_022567015.1 of Pseudomonadota bacterium. GTDB lineage: Bacteria > Pseudomonadota > Alphaproteobacteria > Rhodospirillales > 2-02-FULL-58-16 > JACZQZ01. The sequence continues at coordinate 6,787 of JADFHR010000030.1, read as the reverse complement.
CAAGGTGTTATAGGGGGGTGCTCTGATCGTGGTCGAGCGGGATTAATAGAAAAAGTCGAATATGGGTTCGAACCACGGATCGGTGAACCCCTTGGGCAGGGTCTTCTGAAGCGCGATCTCGAAAAACAGGAACGTGATGACCGGCGTGACGACCGCGAAAGTTCCCGTCAACCGCCAGGAATGGCCGCCCATGAACCGAAGGTAAAAGATCAGGAAAGCCGGGATGGCGCCGTAGGCGCCGACGATATGGAACAAGCCGATCATGGCGGCGAGCGCGCCGGCGTTGAGGAGGAACAGCTTGAACGCGCGGCTGTCCATGTAAACGTCTTCGGATCGGGATTCCGGCGTTAGCCGTCTTGCCCAGCGATAGACGGTGGCGATGCAGCACAACAACATCCCGGTCGCCAGCCAGAACGGCCACGCGCCGCCGCCGGGCCCTTCACCGGGAATCCAGCCGATCGGGAGCTCGGCGCTTTTCCACATCAGGTAAAGGGAGAACACCGCCATGACAACGGCCATGACGAGCTCTGCCATGCGCATATTGGCGATCTCCCCCCTGAACCCTAAGCGTCTTCTTCGTTCAAAATCCGGACTACTTGATGGCGCCCATCTTTTGCAGCATGACCTTGTGGACGGCCTTTTCCTTGAGCCAATACCGCATCAGGATGTCGCCGGTAATGAAACCGCCCTGAAGGCTCTTTTTGGTCATGTAACCCTGCCACTCGTCGGAGCCGTAGATCTTGGCGAACAACTGGCGGTAATAGGTCGCCGCCTCCTTGCTCATGCCGGGGGCGCCAACGACCGTGCGCTGCATGAAGTAGACAAAGTCCTTGCCCAACTCCCTGAACGTAGGCGCATCGGAGAACAAGGGCAGCCGTGCCGGCGTGAAAGCGGCAATCGGCCTGGTTTTGCCGGCCTGATAGAAGCCAAGCTGCTCGGACGGGTTGTTGACCGTCGAGTCGGCGTTGTTGCCGGCCAGTTCCTTGGCCACGCGTCCGCCGCCCTTGTAGGGCACGTACTTCATGTTGAGGCCATAGGCCTTGTTAAGGAAGTCGGTCAGAAGATTGTCTTCGGAGTTCTTGCCGGTGCCGGCCATGATCCAGGCATCGCCCTTGGCCTTGGCCGCCTTGACGAACTGTTCGACGTTCGTGATGCCGGAGTCCTTGTTGACCCACAACAGGAAGGTGTCCTCCGCCATCCGTCCGATCGGCGCGAACGTCGAGATGTCGACGCCGAGGCCGGGCTGGCGCAGCGGCGTGGTGTAGAAGCTGTTCAAGGTGAACATGATGGTGTGGTCCGGGTCCGTGGCGCTCTTCATAAAGACCAGCGCTTCGGCGCCCGTGCCGCCCGGCTTGTTGATGGGCGTGAATGGTTTCGATGACAATTTATGCTTGGCGATGATGTTCTGCATGAACCGCACCGCCTTGTCCGCGCCGCCGCCCTTGCCCGCCATGATGATGAACTGGACCGGCTTTTTGGGCTCCCAGGCCTTGGCGTCGGTCGGAACCGACACCGCGCCCAGGCCCGAAATCATCGCGATTCCGAGCCCGACCAGCCCTGATTTCCATAGGGTCTTCATAGCATCCTCCCTGTGAGTGAGTTCGCGTGTCACAAAAAATTCAGGCCTTTGATCCTAAGGCCTGGGGACGGGCGCGAAAACAATTTTTCTTCGACATCCCCGCAACCACCTCCCCTACCGTTCAGGAACACTCTGCTCTGGTATCTGGTATACCTGAAAACCTACTCAGGAAGTAGGGAGATGTACAGTCACATTTATCCGGAGCCGCCGCCCTGCCGTTGGGCCGCCCATTCCGGCCCCGCCGCCCCTCCCCCGCGGTGCGACGCCAAGGCCCTGATGCAAAGCCGTGGCCGTCCCGGCGAACCTGGTGGCCTGCCGGGACGGCCGGTCCCTGGGGGCGCCCGGGTCACGCGGCACCTTGCGCCCGCCTGGCGTCTGGTATATTGCATGCCACAAAGGAATGCGGACCCTCTTCCGGGGCGCGGCGGCCGGTCCGGACGGCCGCGGACGGGGCGATGGCCGACCTCCGCAACGCAATCTCGTCAGCCGGCAACCGAGTCATTATATTAGAGGCGTTGCAGATACAATGAGGGGCGGTGCATATTCGATCGCCGGGCGCCGTGGGAATGGGGCCGGCAGGCGAACCCATTACGGGACGGGAAGATGTCGGGCGAAATCGTAGAGGTCAGGAGGCGCAGCCATCCGGGCGCCGGGCGCGGGCGGGCGCGGATGCGCCCCAAGGGGCGCCACGTGGAGCCACGGGCCGCCGACGAGGTGCGCACGCTTCTCGGCGGGCGGCCGCGCCGGCGGGATCTGCTGATCGAGCATCTGCACCTGATCCAGGATCGCTACGGCTGCCTGTCGGCGGCCCATTTGGCGGCCCTGGCCGCCGAGATGCGCCTGGCCCTGGCCGAGGTCTACGAGACGGCCACGTTCTACGCCCATTTCGACGTGGTGCGGGAGGGCGAAGCGCCGCCGCCGGAGGTCACGGTCAGGGTCTGCGACAGCCTGACCTGCGAGATGATGGGCGCGCAAAGCCTTCTTCAACGGTTGCCCGGGACCCTGGGCCCCGACGTGCGGGTGGTGCGCGCCCCGTGCATGGGCGGCTGCGACAAGGCGCCGGTGGTCGCCGTGGGCCATGCCCAGGTCGCCCACGCCACGCCGGAGACCGTGGCGCGGGCGGTGGCCGGCGGGGCGGGTCCTTCCCCGCTCTCCGGCTACAAGGATTTCGACGCCTATGTGGCCGCCGGCGGCTACGCCCTCCTGCGCGACTGCCTCGACGGCAAGCGGACGGTCGAAGAGGTGACCGCGATGGTCGAGGACTCCGGGCTCAGGGGCCTGGGCGGCGCCGGCTTCCCGACCTTCCGGAAATGGCAGTTCGTGCGCGGCTATCCCGGCCCGCGGCTCATGGCCCTCAATGCCGACGAAGGCGAGCCCGGCACCTTCAAGGACCGCTATTTCATGGAGACCGACCCCCACCGCGTGCTCGAGGGAACGCTCATCGCCGCGTGGGCGGTGGAGGCCGAGGAAATCTATTTCTATCTGCGCGACGAGTATCCGGCCATCCGCGAGGTCCTGTCGGTCGAGATTTCGAAGGTGGAGGCCGCCGGGCCTCCGGGGCAACCGAAGATCCACCTGCGGCGGGGTGCCGGGGCCTATATTTGCGGCGAAGAATCGGCGATGATCGAAAGCATCGAGGGCAAGCGCGGCCTGCCCCGCCACCGCCCGCCCTATGTGGCCGAGGTGGGGCTTTTCGGCCGCCCGACCCTGATCCAGAACGTGGAAACCGTCTATTGGCTCCGCGACATCATCGAAAAGGGACCCGAATGGTTCGCCCGCCAGGGCCGCAACGGCGCCAAGGGCCCCCGCAGCTTCTCGGTTTCGGGCCGGGTCAGGGACCCGGGCGTCAAAGTGGCGCCGGCCGGGATCACGGCGCGGGCCCTGATCGAGGAGCACTGCGGCGGCATGGCGGAAGGCCACACGTTCAAGGGATACCTTCCCGGCGGCGCCTCGGGCGGCATCCTGCCGGCCTCCATGGCGGACATCCCGCTCGATTTCGGCACCCTCGAGGAGCACGGCTGTTTCGTCGGGTCGCACGCGGTGATTATACTGTCCGACAAGGACACCGTGCGCGACGTGGCGGTCAACCTTCTGCGCTTCTTCGAGGACGAAAGCTGCGGCCAGTGCACGCCGTGCCGGGTGGGCTGCGAGAAGGCGGTGAAGCTGATGGAGGCGGAGCACTGGGACGCGGCGCTTCTGAAAGAGCTGAGCACGGCCATGCGTGACGCCTCCATCTGCGGTCTGGGTCAGGCGGCGCCCAACCCGCTCCTGTCGGCGCTCGCGTTTTTTCCGGAGGACGTTACATGAGCGACACCATCGCCTTCACCCTCGACGGCCGCGAGGTCACCGCCGGGGCGGGCGAGACCATCTGGCAGGTGGCCAAGCGCCAGGGCACCGACATACCGCACCTGTGCTACGCGCCCGATCCGGGGTATCGCGCCGACGGCAACTGCCGCGCCTGCATGGTCGAGGTCGACGGCGAACGGGTGCTCGCCGCGTCGTGCATCCGCCGGCCCACGGCGGGCATGAAGGTGACCACCGATTCGACCCGGGCGAAGACGGCGCGGCGCATGGTCATGGAGCTCCTGTTCGCCGATCAGCCGGCGCGCGACGTGGCCCATGACCCACGCTCCCAGTTCTGGCACTGGGCCGACGCCATGGACGTGACGATCAGCCGCTTCCCGGCCCGCGCCGCCCCCGTGACGGACGCCAGCCATCCCGCCATGACGGTCAACCTGGACGCCTGCATCCATTGCACCCTTTGCGTCCGCGCCTGCCGCGAGGTCCAGGTCAACGACGTCATCGGCATGGCCGGGCGCGGCGCGAAATCCAAGATCGTCTTCGATTTCGATGACCCCATGAGCGACAGCACCTGCGTCGCCTGCGGCGAATGCGTCCAGGCCTGCCCCACCGGCGCCCTCATGGAAACGACCCTGCTCGACGATCGGGGCGTCGGCCTGACCGATGATCTGGACGAGGTGCACAGCGTCTGCCCCTATTGCGGCGTCGGCTGCCAGATGACCTACCGGATCAGCTCGGGCGAAATCGCCGCCGTCAAGGGCCGGGCCGGGCCTTCCAACCTGAACCGGCTCTGCGTCAAGGGCCGCTTCGGCTTCGACTACGTGACCCATCCCCACCGGCTGACGGTGCCCCTGATCCGCCGGGACGACGCGCCCAAGGCCGTCGATCACGGCATCGACCCCGGCCACCCCGAAAGCCATTTCCGCGAAGCCACCTGGGAAGAGGCCCTGGCCCGGGCGTCTGGCGGCCTGAAGACCATCATCGAGCGCGACGGCGGCAAGGCCATGGCCGGCTTCGGCTCGGCCAAGGGTTCCAACGAGGAAGCCTACATGTTCCAGAAGCTGGTGCGCACCGGATTCGGCACCAACACCGTGGACCACTGCACCCGGCTCTGCCACGCCTCATCCGTGGCGGCGCTCTTGGAAACCATCGGCTCGGCGGCGGTGACGGCGCCTTTCATGGCGGCATCCGATTCCGACGTGATCATCGTCATCGGCGCCAATCCCACGGAAAACCATCCCGTCGCCGCCACCTTCTTCAAGAACGCCGCGAAAGCGGGCAAGGCCCTGATCGTCATGGACCCCAGGGGACAGGCCCTGTCGCGCCACGCCACCCACATGCTCCAGTTCAAACCGGGAACCGACGTGGCCCTGCTCAACGCCCTCATTAACGTGATCATCGAGGAAGGACTCTACGACAAGCAGTACGTGGCCGCCCACACCGAAGGCTTCGAGACCCTGATGGAGAAGATCAAGCCCTTCACGCCCGAAATCATGGAAGCGGTCTGTGGAATCCCGGCCGACACCCTCAGAACCGTGGCCCGCCTTTATGCCGGCGCCAAGGCGGCGATCATCTTCTGGGGCATGGGCATATCCCAAAGCGTCCACGGCACCGACAACGCCCGCTGCCTGATCAGCTTGGCGCTGATCACCGGCCACGTGGGCCGGCCGGGCACGGGCCTCCACCCCCTGCGCGGCCAGAACAACGTCCAGGGCGCTTCCGACGTCGGGCTCATCCCCATGGCCTTTCCAGACTACCAGTCGGTGGAGGATCCCGACATCCGCGCCCGCTTCGAGGACTTCTGGGGTACGCCGCTCGACCCCGAGAAGGGCCTGACCGTGGTCGAGATCATGGACGCCGTCCATGCCGGGCGCATCAAGGGCATGTACATCATGGGCGAGAATCCGGCCATGTCGGACCCGGACGCCGGCCACGCCCAGGAGGCCCTGGCCAAGCTCGAGCACCTGGTCGTGCAGGACATCTTCCTGACCGAAACCGCGTGTTTCGCCGACGTGGTGCTGCCGGCCTCCGCCTGGCCGGAAAAGGACGGCACCGTCACCAACACCAACCGCCAGGTCCAGATGGGCCGCAAGGCCCTCGAGATGCCCGGCGACGCGCGCCAGGACTGGTGGATCATCCAGGAGATCGCGCGGGGCATCGGCCTCGACTGGAACTACACCCATCCCCGGGACGTGTTCGCCGAGATGACACGCATCATGCCGTCGCTCGCCAACATCACCTGGGAGCGGGTGGACCGGGAAAGCTCCGTCACCTATCCCTGCCCGGCCCCGGACGAGCCCGGCAGCGACATCGTCTTCGGCGACGGCTTCCCGACCCCGAGCACGCGGGGCAAGCTGGTGCCAACTGAGATTCTCCCCGCCGACGAGATGCCCGACGATGAATACCCCATGATCCTGACCACGGGGACCCATCTCGAGCACTGGCACACGGGCGCCATGAGCCGCCGTTCCCTGGTGCTCGACGCCATCGAGCCCGACGCCGTGGCCTCCGTTAACCCCGACGATCTCGACGAAATCGGTGTCAAGCCCGGTGACATGATCCGGGTGACGACGCGGCGCGGCGCCATCGAGTTGAAGGCCCGGGCCGACGTCGCCGTCCCCCGCGGCGTCGTCTTCATCGCCTTTTGCTTCGTCGAGGCCTCGGCCAACCTGCTCACCAACCCGGCCCTGGACCCCATCGGCAAGATCCCCGACTTCAAGTTCTGCGCGGCGCGGATGGAAATCCCGCCCGCCGCCGCGGCCGCCGAGTAATACCAAGGGACGCCGGACACCGGGGCGCCGCCGTCCTCGGAACCGCGCCGCCTGCAACTTTACCTCCTACCCGACGGGCCGCCTACGCGATCTCTATGAGTCATGATCAGCGCTTCCTGGTATTATACCGGTCAGG
>JADFHR010000029.1 GCA_022567015.1 Pseudomonadota bacterium | reverse complement strand
GCGCACGCTCCTAGCCGAAAGCCTTGGTAAGCCGTCTCTATGGGTCATGATCAGCGCCCCTTGGTATTAGGGCCGAAAACCTTGGTAAGCCGGCTCGTCGGGTCATGATCAGCGACCCTTGGTATAAAGCCCGCTCACACGTTGAAAATTCAGGCCCGGCATCCGCCGGGCCTTTTTTCGTCCGCTGCGCAACGGCGGAAACGAAACCGCGCTCCGCAACGGCGGAACGCGGCTATACTTCACAGGATCCGGGCCGCCGAGATTATTTGCGCCGCCCCTTGGCCTTACTCTTGCTTTTGCCCTTGCCCTTGCCCTTCCGCGTGGTCTTGAGGCCGAGCCCGATCTTCTTGGCGAATTCCGAGCGCTTCTTGGCATAGTTGGGAGCGACCATGGGATAGTCGGGCAACAGGTTCCACTTGGCGCGGTATTCCTGGGGCGTCATGTTATAGGTGGTGCGAAGATGGCGCTTGAGCATCTTCAGCTTCTTACCGTCTTCCAGGCAGACGATGAAATCCGGCGTCACCGAGCGGCGGATGGGAACCGCGGGCTTCTGGGGCTCTGTCGCGCCCCCGGCGGCCACGGCATCCGCGGCGCTCAACGACTCGAAGATGGTGCTAATGACCTCGGGCACCCCGCCCGGCGGCATTTTATTGTTGCTGACGTAGGCGGCAACCACGTCGACCGCCATGCGCAACACATCATCGCGGGAAACTTTCTCTGGAACACTTTCTTTCATCAGTCGACGCCTCCCACAAGTTTACGTTACATATTGTTTTATCTAACGCATGAAGGAATACTCTGTCAATTTAAAACCAGAAGACGCTCAGTATTTGTTTCTTAAACACGGCGACATGGTCAGTAATGTTGACTGGTGGGCAATTTTCAGGCGCCGATGTCCAGGGGCCAACTCCCGTGAAGCGGGTGAAGGTCGGCGCCAGGATTGTCCGCCATGGTCGCTATGTCACGTTCCAATTGGCCGAGGTTGCCGTGCCGAGAGACTTGTTCCGAAAAATACCGCGCCTGATCGATGATCTGCGGCCAAGACCACCGGCACGATGCTGAACGGGAGCCTGGAATCATGTCGGTTGACAGGAGAGGTGCGTCCAGGTGACGAACAACCGGAGCAGATGGCCTTGCGAACACGGTCAAATCACCAAAATCGGGCTGTCGGACGGCTGCGGAGGTGAAAGTATTCCGATGACGACCAAAGTTGGGTACTGTCGGCGTCGATTTGACGGTTATCCGGGAAATGTCAGCGAATTATAATCCCAAGAAGGTTCGCAAGTGGCTGAAAACGATGCCCCCGCTCAGTGAGCTTTGCGAAAAATACCCGGACGAGTGGGCGGTCGTGCAGCGCGATATTTCGGCCGCTTACGAGCGCAGCAGGTCGGCACAACAACCGCCAAAGCGCCTGCATCGTTCCTCCAATTCTGCAACGACACACCCTAAGCCTGCCCGAAGAACACCAAGGGCCGGAAAAGCATTGGATTCCGCCCTGTCGAAATACATTCGCAATCGCATGGCTCGAATGGCTATCAAGAATTACGGCTTGATCGCCGCCTCGGGGATTAAGGAAGGTGTCGTTAGATTCAACTGGCTGAATGGCTACATCATCAAGGAGCTTCTGTTTGCGCGAGAGCTGGAACGTAAGCCGGTATCGCTGTTTTGGTTTCGCTTGATGTGGCCACTTGTCTGGCAGAAAGAGCGGCTCATGCCCCTGGCGGAACCGAAAGGGATTTATTGCTTCTATTCCCGGCAACTTATCGAAAAGTTGGCCGTGCTGATAGGGTCCAGGCCTTGCCTTGAGATCGCCGCGGGCGATGGGACATTGACGCGATTCCTGAAAGATCATGGCGTCCGGATAACCGCAACGGACGACTGCAGCTGGAAGTACGCCGTGCACTATCCCGACTCTGTCGTCAAGCGCGATGCGCGAGAGGCTTTAAGAGAGTACGCACCCGAGGTGGTAATCTGTTCCTGGCCTCCTGCCGGCAACGACTTTGAACGCCGGGTCTTCAAAACCCGCAGCGTTCAGATCTATATCGTCATCGGTAGCCGTCACCAATTTGCGGCCGGAAATTGGACCGATTACAAACGTCAATCCGCTTTTATCTTCGAAGAAGAAGAGGCACTTAGTCGATTAGTATTACCGCCGGAGTTGGGACCTGCCGTTTATATTTTCCGGCGCAAAACCAAATGTGAGGTCGCAACACCGCCTCGCAAGCCCTTCTCCTTGTTGTCCGAACCTGTCGGCCCTGCACTCGACCTGACAGGGGCGGACGGGCGAAGGCTACCCCCTCAACCGGAGTTGACCGCGGGAAAAGGCAGTTAAAGTATTTTAACGCGGAAGCGCTATCCTTCGAGCCATGATACCGAGCCTGAGTTTATCCGGAATCCTGAAGGACCTTGCGGTCGCCCTTGGTTCCTTCGTCGCGCCCGGCAGGCGCTCCGTTTGCCCAAGGGCCGGGTTCTGTTTGCCGATACTGTGCTATTGCCGGTCTCGCCCCGATGGAACGCCGGCCCCGGGGCCGACGCGACAACTTGTGGCAGGCTGGTATGACAATTCGATATATGGTATCCAACAGAATATTTAGCGGGTCCGTTCGGTTCACCAAAAAATACGCACGCGTCATGCCACGGAACACCATCGCCATCGCCAGTGATCACGCCGGGCTGGAGCTCAAGTCCGTGCTCAAAAATGACCTCACGGAGCAGGGTTTCAGCGTACTGGACCTTGGCACCGACAGCCCCGAGTCGGTCGATTATCCGGACTTCGGCTATGCCCTGGCCACCGCCGTGAAGGACGGCAGGGCGGAGCGCGGGGTATTGATCTGCGGAAGCGGCATCGGTGTCAGCATCGCCGCCAACCGCATCCCGGAAATCCGTGCCGCGTTGACCCATGACGTCGAAGATGCGCGCCTGGCGCGCCGGCACAACGACGCCAACGTCATCTGTTTCTCCGGGCGGACGATGGCCGCCGATACCGCGCGCGATTGCCTGCGGGTGTTCCTGGAAACCGAATTCGAAGGCGGCCGCCACGCCCGCCGCGTCGAAAAACTGTCCCATCCCCAATGATCCATAAGAAGGACTACCGTTGATGTTTGCCGCCGATGCCGAATATCCCTCCACAATCCATGACCGCTTCTTCAACGAGCCGCTGGCCGACAGCGACCCCGATGTCCACGCCGCCATCCAGGGCGAGCTGAGACGCCAGCAGGACCATATCGAGCTGATCGCCTCGGAAAACATCGTTTCGCGCGCCGTCCTCGATGCCCAGGGCGGGGTGATGACCAACAAATATGCCGAAGGCTATCCCGGGCACCGCTATTACGGCGGGTGCGGGTTCGTCGACGTGGCCGAATCCCTGGCCATCGAGCGGGTGAAGACATTGTTCGACTGCGCCTTCGCCAACGTCCAGCCCCATTCCGGCGCCCAGGCCAACGGGGCGGTATTGATGGCGCTGCTGCGGCCCGGCGACACGATCATCGGCTTGTCGCTCGCCGCCGGCGGACATCTGACCCACGGCGCGCCGCCTTCGCAATCGGGCCGGTGGTTCAACGCCGTCCAGTACGGCGTCGGCGGTGAGGACGGCCTGATCGACTATGACGAGGTCGAACGCCTGGCCGGGGAACACCGGCCGAGGCTGATCATCGCCGGCGGCTCGGCCTACCCGCGGATCCTCGATTTCGAACGGTTCCGCGCCATCGCCGACGCCGTCGGGGCGTACCTGATGGTGGACATGGCCCACATCGCCGGCCTGGTGTGCGCCGGCGTTCATCCCAGCCCGCTGCCCCACGCCCACGTGGTCACCAGCACGACGCACAAGACCCTGCGCGGGCCGCGCGGCGGCTTGATCCTCACCAACGACCCCGAGATCGCCAGGAAGATGGACTCCGCCGTTTTCCCGGGCCTCCAGGGCGGCCCGTTGATGCACGTGATCGCGGCCAAGGCGGTGGCCTTCGGCGAGGCCCTGCGTCCCGAGTTCCAGTCCTACGCCAAGACCACGGTGGAGAACGCCAAGGTCCTCGCCTCGATGCTTGTGGAGCGCGGCTTCGATATCGTGTCGGGGGGCACGGACACCCACTTGTTGCTGGTCGATCTGAGACCCAAGGCGCTGACCGGCAGGGCCGCCGAGGCCAGCCTGGAGCGCGCCCACATCACGTGCAACAAGAACGGCGTTCCGTTCGACCCGGAAAAGCCGACGGTCACCTCGGGCATTCGCTTGGGAACGCCCGCGGGAACCACGCGCGGCTTCGGGCCGGGCGAATTCCGCCAGGTCGGCCAGTTGATCAGCGACGTGCTGGAGCACCTTGCCGCCAATCCCGTCGACAACAGCGCCGCCGAAGGCGTGGCGCGGGAAAAAGTCGCGGACTTGTGCCGGCGGTTTCCGGTCTATCCGAACGCGTGACCGGACGACAATCGGGGAGGGGGAGGACCACAAACAATGCGCTGTCCGTTTTGCGGCCACGGTGACACCCAGGTCAAGGACTCGCGTCCGACGGAGGAGAACGCCACCATCCGGCGGCGCCGCTACTGTCCCGAGTGCGGATCCCGTTTCACCACCTTCGAGCGGGTCCAGCTGCGCGAGCTTTCCGTCATCAAGAAGGACGGCGAGAAGGTCCTGTTCGACCGCGAGAAATTGATGCGCTCGCTGAGGATCGCGTTGCGCAAGCGGCCGGTGGAGGACGACCGTATCGAACGCATCGTCAACAGCATCCAGCGGCGCCTGGAGACCCTCGGCGAGAGCGAGATTCCGACCAAGGTGGTCGGCGAGATGGTGATGGACTACCTGGCCGACCTGGACAAGGTGGCCTACGTGCGCTTCGCTTCGGTCTATCGCAACTTCCGCGAGGCCAAGGACTTCGAGGACTTCGTGGGAAAACTGGGTGGCGACGACGGCTGACGCCAACGACATCCATCACATGGGCGCAGCCCTGGCCCTGGCGCGGCGCGGGCTGGGCGCCGTGTGGCCCAATCCGGCCGTCGGTTGCGTGCTGGTGCGCGACGGCCGCGTGGTGGGACGCGGCTGGACCCAGCCGGGCGGCCGCCCCCACGCCGAAACCGAGGCCCTGCGCCGCGCCGGCGACGGGGCCGCGGGCGCCACCGCCTATGTCACCCTCGAGCCCTGTGCCCACCACGGCCAGACGCCGCCCTGTTCCGAGGCCCTTGCCGCGGCGGGGATCGTCGGCGCCGTGATCGCCCTGGAAGACCCCGATCCCAAGGTTTCGGGCCAGGGCATGGCCCGGCTTCGCGACGCCGGCGTCGCCGTCACCGACGGTGTCTGCGCGGCGGAGGCCGGCGAGGTCAACGCCGGGTTTTTCCTGCGCATCAAGGAAGGCCGGCCGCTGTTCACCCTCAAGACGGCGACAACCCTGGATGGGCGCATCGCCACCCACGGGGGCGACAGCCGGTGGATCACCGGCGCGGCGGCCCGGGCCTGGGCCCACCGCCTGCGCGCCGACCACGACGCGGTGATGATCGGCATCGGCACGGCGCTCGCCGACGACCCCGTGCTCACCTGCCGCCTGCCCGGCCTGGAGGACCGCTCGCCGGTGCGCATCGTGGCCGACAGCCGCATGCGCCTGCCCCTCACCAGCCGGCTTGTGGAAACGGCGCGCCAAACGCCGACCTGGCTGATCACGGCGAAGGGCGGCGACACGGACAGGCGCGACGCATTCGCGGCGCTGGGCGTGACCGTGATCGAGGCGGACGCGGATGCCCGGGGCCGCCCGTCGGTGCGCTGGATAGCCGGCGAGCTCGCCTCCCGGGGCCTGACCCGCGTCCTTGTCGAGGGCGGCGGTGTGCTGGCGGCGGAACTGCTGGGCGCCGACCTCGTCGACCGGCTGGCCTGGTTCCGGGCCCCGCTTCTCTTCGGCGGCGACGGCGTTCCGGCCGCCGCCGCCTTCGGCGTCGACGCGCTGTCCGATGCCCCGGCGTTCGCGCGCTCCGCCGTGGTGGAGGCGGGGCCGGACATGGTAGAGACCTATTGCCGCGAAACCTGAGGCGAAATCATGTTCACCGGATTGATCACCGACATGGGCCACGTGCGCGCCATCGGGGGCGACAGGGATAAGCGCATCGAATTCGCGACCCGGTACGATACCGACGCCATCGCCGTCGGCGCCTCCATCTGCTGTGCGGGCGTCTGCATGACGGTGATCGACAAGGGCGCCGGCTGGTTCGCCACGTCGGCCACGGCGGAGACCCTGTCCAGAACCACCCTCGGCGGCTGGGAGGCGGGCACCCCGGTCAATCTCGAGCAGGCCCTCAATGTCGGCGACCCGTTGGGCGGCCACATGGTGCTCGGCCATGTGGACGGCGTTGCCCGGGTCGCCGAGGCGGCGCCGGACGGGGAGTCGCTCGGGCTCGCCATCGCGGCGCCGCACCCCCTGATGCGCTATATCGCCGCCAAGGGATCGGTCGCCGTCGACGGAGTCTCCCTGACCGTCAACGAGATCGTCGAGGACCGTTTCACCGTCACCGTCATCCCCCACACCCGCGCCGTGACCACCCTCGGCACCCTTGAGGCGGGCCGTGCGGTGAATCTGGAAATCGACATGGTGGCGCGGTATGTTGCGCGGCTTCTGGGGAAGGAATAGCCGTGGCCCACCGCGAGCACCTGGCGTCCATCGAGGATATCATCGAGGACGCCCGCAACGGCCGGATGTTCATTCTCGTCGACGACGAGATGCGCGAGAATGAAGGAGACCTGATCGTGCCGGCGCAGATGGCGACGCCCGACTCCATCAACTTCATGGCCAAGCACGGCCGCGGCCTGATCTGTCTTTCCCTGACCGCGGAGCGCGTCCGCGAGCTGGGCCTGCCGTTGATGGCCCGCGAAAACACCTCGCGCCATCAAACCGCCTTCACCGTGTCCATCGAAGCGCGCGAGGGGGTGACCACCGGCATATCGGCGTCCGACCGGGCGCGCACCATCGCCTGCGCCATCGACCCGACCAAGGGGCAGAAGGACATTGTCTGCCCGGGCCATGTGTTTCCCCTGGAGGCGCGCGACGGCGGCGTGCTGGTGCGCACGGGCCACACCGAAGCGGCGGTGGACATCGCCCGCCTGGCGGGGCTCAACCCTTCCGGGGTGATTTGCGAGATCATGAACGAAGACGGCACCATGGCCCGCCTGCCGGACCTGGTCTCGTTCGCCCGCTCCCACGGCCTCAAGATCGCCACCATCGCCAGTCTCATCGCCTACCGGCTGCGCCATGACCGCATTGTCGAACGCACCCTGGAAACGACCCTGAACAGCGTTTACGGTGGCGCGTTCAAGATGTTCCTGTACGTCAACCGGACGGCCTACGCCGAGCACATCGCCCTGGTCAAAGGCGACCTGTCGGCGGACGGTCCGGTGATGGTGCGCATGCACGCCCTGAACGTCCTCGAGGACGTGCTCGGCGACACCGGTTCCGGCAAGGCCGAGGACCTCCATCAGGCCATGCGCATGGTCGAAAAGGAAGGACGCGGCGTTGTCGTGCTCATCCGCGAACCGCGCCGGACCAGCCTGTCCGACCGGCTGCGCGGCAAGCTGGGCAAGGACGGGCCGCCGGTCGGAGAGCTGCGCGATTACGGTGTCGGGGCCCAGATTTTGCTCGATCTCGGTGTCAGCGAGATGATCTTGTTGTCCAATACCAAGCGCACCATCATCGGCCTCGAGGGCTACGGCCTGAGCGTCGCCGAGCGGCGGCCCATCCCGGCACCAAAGGCTAAACAATGAACACGCGGTCCCAGGTGCTCATCGTCGAAGGCCGGTTCTACAAGGACATCGCGGACGAGCTGGCGAAGGGCGCCACGGCGGTCCTGGACCAGGAGGGGGTGTCCTACGAACGCCTTCCCGTACCCGGGGCCTTCGAGGTGCCCGCGGGCATGCGCTTCGCGTTGCGCTCCATGGAGCTGGGCTCGGGATCGACGCGCTACGCGGGCTTCATCGCGCTCGGCTGCGTCATCCGCGGCGAGACCGACCATTACGAACACATTTGCCGCGAGGCCAGCCGGGCCCTCATGGACCTGTCGGTGACCTACACCGTGGCCCTCGGTTTCGGCATCCTCACCTGCGATACGCACGAGCAGGCCTGGGCCCGGGCCGCCGTGGATCAGGCGAACAAGGGCGCCACCGCGGCCAGGACGTGCCTCAAGATGATGGAACTCAAGAAAACGCTTCGTCTCGTGGTGCAATGAATGCCGGCGTGAAGACCGCCGGCGGCGGGAAGGGAAGGGCGTCCGCCGACCGCCGGCGCAGCGCCGCCCGGCTGGCCGCGGTCCAGGCCCTCTACGAGATGGACATGGCGGGAGCGGCCGCCGATCCCATCCTCGGCGCCTTTCTCCAGGACCGCTGGAAGGTGAACGGTGAGGACGGCGCGGCGGCGGACCTGGCCGAGCCCGACGGCGCGCTGTTGGCCGACCTGGTGCGCGGCGTCGCCGCCCGCCGCGACGACCTGGACGGGATGATCGGAGCCGCGTTGTCGGCGCAGTGGACCCTGGAACGCCTGGAGGTGGTGCTGAGGGCCATCCTCAGGGCCGGCACCTATGAACTGCTGGTGCGCGCCGACATTCCGCCCCGGGTCGTCATCAACGAGTACCTGGAGGTCGCCCATGCCTTCTTCGCCGGCGCCGAAACCGGCCTTGTCAACGCCGTTCTCGACCGCCTGGCCCGCACCCTGCGGCCCCGGGAAATGGAGGAGACCAAGGGTGGGCAGGCAACGCAAGAACCGTGAGTTCGAGCTCATCGCCCGTCACTTCGCTCCGCTTTCCGCCGCCGAGCCCGGCGCTTTCGCGCTTACCGACGACGCCGCCGTGCTGGAGATCGAGCCCGGCCGCCGCCTGGTGGTGACCACCGACACCATGGTCGCCGGCGTCCACTTCCTGCCGGAGAACCCGGCGGGCACCGTGGCCGCCAAGCTGCTCAGGGTGAACCTGTCCGACCTCGCGGCCATGGGCGCCAAACCGCTGGCCTACACCCTTTCGGCGGCCCTGCCCGAGACCATGGAAGACGGCTGGCTGGAGCGCTTCGCCCAGGCCCTGGCGGCGGATCAGGCGTCTTTCCAGGTCACCCTGATCGGCGGCGATACGGTGGCGACTCCGGGGCCCTTGACCCTCACGCTCTGTGCCCTGGGAACCGTGGCCGAGGGGCGCGAACTGCGGCGCTCGGGGGCCCGGCCCGGCGACACGGTCTACGTCTCCGGCACCATTGGCGATGCCGCCCTCGGCCTGGCGGCGTTGCGGGGCGAGTTGCCCGGGCTTGCCCCGGAGCTGCGCGAAGCCCTCGGTGAGCGTTACCTGCGGCCGCAACCCCGCATCGCATTGGGACAGCGCCTGAGCGGCCTGGCCCACGCCGCGGCGGACATATCCGACGGGCTGGTGGCGGACCTGGGCCACATCTGCGCCGCCTCGGGCACAGGGGCGACGGTGGAAGCGGCGCGCATTCCCCTGTCGCCGGCGGGCCGGGCCGTCCTCGAGGCGGATGCGGAACGCATGACAACCGTGCTTGCCGGAGGCGACGATTATGAACTTCTCTTCACCGCGCCGCCGGAGTCCGCCGACACCCTGGCCGGGCTGTCCCGGGAACTGGACCTGCCGCTGACGGCGATCGGGCGGATCGACGAAACGAAAGGCGACGGTGTCCGCGTCATCGACGAAAACGGCCGCCGGATCGAACTTGTTGAAAACGGGTACCGCCATTTCCGGAGTTGAACGCCGCGGCCCTAGACCCGATACCTTCCATCGGCCCCTCAACCGTGATAATGCGGGCCCGATGACGGAGAGTATTGAGCGGTGAAAAAGATCGTCATTGCGGTCGCGGTCATTCTGATGCTCGCCGGGGGCACCATCAGCGTGCTGAAATGGCTCGGCATCGGCCCGTTCGGCGACGGCGACGCGGTGGAAATCGAGGCCACGGGGACGACGCCCGGGGAACCGCTCCGTTTCGTCACCATGGATGTGCTGGTCATTCCCATTTTCCAAGGGGACAAAGTGGCGGCCACGGTCCAGATCCAGCTCAAGCTGGAAGCCGCCAGCGTGGAGAATGAATCCGAGATCGCCCGCCTGTTGCCCCGCCTCAGCGATGCGTTCCTGAGCGAACTCTATGGCTTTATCCCGCGCCACCTGAGGAAAGAGGAGCGCCTGGACGTGGCCTTGATCAAGGATCGGCTGCAATTGGTCGGCGACAAAGTGGCGGGGCCCGGTGTCATCAAGAGCGTCCTCGTCCAGGCGGTATTGGAAAATCCCAGCCGCTGAGGGCGAACGGCCGCGACCGGCGGTCGCCGGGCCCGTTTGCCCATCGCCGGGAAGCCCGGTTGCTTTATTCAAACGGTTCTGGCATTTTTCCCCCGGTTTTTCCGACCGTACAGCAAATCGGCGTTTCCCGGGTATTCATCGGCCATCGGTTGACCGCGGCGATTAGACCGCGGAGGGACACGCCGGCCGCATGAGGGTTCATCAAGCATGTCGAACGTGTCCATCTTTGTCATCGCCTGTGGCCTCCTCGCACCAGCCTATAGTGCCTACGCGATCCGCTCGGTGCTGGCGGCACCGGCGGGGACGGAAGCCATGCGGGAAATCGCCGCCGCCATACAGGAAGGCGCCCGCGCCTACCTGAACCGCCAGTACACCGCCATCGCCCTGGTCGGCGCGGTCATCGGCGTGCTTCTCGGACTGCGCCTCGGACTCGCCGTCGCCATCGGCTATTTCGTCGGCGCCATCCTGTCCGCCGCCGCCGGCTACATCGGCATGAACGTCTCGGTCCGGGCCAACGTGCGCACCGCCGAGGCGGCCCGCACCCGCGGCCTTGATACCGCCCTCGGGCTCGCGTTCAAGTCGGGCGCGGTGACCGGCATGCTGGTCGTCGGGCTGGCCCTGCTGGGGGTGACCGTTTACTACGTGATCCTGCGCGGCATGACCGATACAAGCAGCGTCGAAGGGATGCGCCATTTGCTCGAGGCCCTGGTGGCGCTCGGCTTCGGCGCTTCGCTGATCTCCATTTTCGCCCGTCTCGGCGGCGGCATCTTCACCAAGGGCGCCGACGTGGGCACCGATCTGGTCGGCAAGATCGAGGCCGGCATTCCCGAGGACGATCCCCGCAACCCCGGCGTCATCGCCGACAACGTGGGCGACAATGTGGGCGACTGCGCCGGCATGGCCGCCGACCTTTTCGAGACCTATGCGGTGACGGTGGTGGCGACCATGGTGCTGGGAGCCATTTTCTTCTCCGGCCCGGCCCAGCTCATCATGATGGAACTGCCCCTCGCCATCGGCGCGGTCTGCATCCCGGCCTCGGTCGCGGCGACGTTCTTCGTGCGCCTCGGCCCCGGCAAGAACATCATGGGGGCGCTGTACAAGGGCCTCATCGCCAGCGCCCTGATCTCGGCCGTGCTGATCGCCGGCGTCATCGGCTGGATGCTGGGCTTCGATACGCCGTTCGACACGGGCGAGCGCGTCATTACCGGGGCGCAGTTGCTGGTTTGCGCCCTCGCCGGCCTGACGGTCACCGGCCTGATCGTCTGGATCACCGAATACTATACGGGCACCGACCACCGCCCGGTGCAGAGCATCGCCAGCGCCTCCACCACCGGCGACGCCACCAACATCATCCAGGGCCTGGCGGTCTCCATGGAGGCGACGGCGGCGCCGGTGCTGGTGATTTGCGCCGGGATCCTCGTCTCGTTCATGAGCGCCGGCCTGTTCGGCCTGGCCATCGCCGCCACCACCATGCTCGCCCTTGCCGGCATCGTCGTCGCCCTGGACGCCTTCGGCCCGGTCACCGACAACGCGGGGGGCATCGCCCAGATGGCGAACCTGCCGGACGACGTGCGCAAGGTCACCGACGCCCTCGACGCCGTCGGCAACACCACCAAGGCGGTGACCAAGGGCTACGCCATCGGCTCCGCCGGTCTTGCGGCGTTGGTGCTGTTCGCCGTCTATACCGAGGACCTCGGCTACTACTTCCCCGATGTCGAGGTATCGTTCCGCCTTCAGGACCCGTTCGTCGTCATCGGCCTCTTCGTCGGCGGCCTGCTGCCCTTCCTCTTCGGCTCCATGGCCATGATGGCCGTGGGCCGCGCCGGCGGCCAGCTGGTGATAGAAATCCGCCGCCAGTTCAGGGAAATCGACGGCCTCATGGAAGGCACGGCGAAACCCGACTACGCCGCCTGCGTGGACATGCTGACCAAGACGGCGATCAAGGAAATGATCCTTCCGTCCATGCTTCCGGTGCTGGCTCCGGTGGTGATGTATTTCGCCATTTTGCTGATCGCCGGCCAGGCGGAGGCGTTTTCGGCGCTCGGCGCGATGCTTCTCGGCACCATCGTCACCGGGCTGTTCGTGGCCATCTCCATGACCTCGGGCGGCGGCGCCTGGGACAACGCGAAGAAGTTCATCGAGGACGGCAACCTGGGCGGCAAGGGCTCCGATGCCCACAAGGCGGCGGTGACCGGCGACACCGTCGGCGATCCCTACAAGGACACCGCCGGGCCCGCCATCAACCCGATGATCAAGATCATCAACATCGTCGCCATCCTGCTCCTCGCCATCCTCGCGTGAGAGCCGCCGGGCGGCGGCCCGCGGTCGCGGGCTTGGCAAGTCAAAACGGCCGGGGCGTTTCGATTTGCGGAATTACTGCTTGGACTTGTTGAAGCGCCCCATATTGCCTAGGAGCTGCTGCATGATGGTCAATTCGGCGCCCGCGGTGGGGGTTTTCCGGTCCACCGGCTCGACGGCATGGCCCTGTTCCAACCCCAGGGTCTCGACGCCGGTCACCACGCCCTTCTTATCGAAGCGGACGATGACCACCTGGCGTTCGGCGACCTCGGGTTCGAAAAACGCCACCGCCTCGGTCCGCTTGGAGATGTAATACCACGTCTCCTGATCGAACACGCCGATGCTGGACGGCGACCCAAGGATTTCGGCCACATCGTTGCGGGAGTGTTTGCCGGGCTTGATCTCCGCCAGCTTATCCGGATCGGGAAGGTTGCCCCGGCTGTCTATGCGGGGCGAGCAGGCAACAACGGCAAGAGCCACGGCGGCTATGCCAAGGCACCGCAAAAGAGGTCTTGATAAATCAACCCTCGGCATTTTTCCTTAAACCCCGTGGCGCAGGTTCGGCGACAACCCCTTGTTAAACGGCAAGACAATGGATGATAGCAAAAATTGGACCCACCGGCGCCGCTTGTCAATCCTGGCGGGAATCCGGGGCACCGTGGCAGCCCGGACCGGCCGATGAAGTTCCCCGCTCTGTTCCGCCGGTCCCGCGTGAAGGAAACCGCGCATACACTCTATATAGTCGTGGTGGAGCAGGCGCGCCGGCCCGCATTCTACCGCCATTGCGGCGTGCCCGACACCGTGGACGGGCGTTTCGACATGATCGCCATACATACGTTTCTCCTGTTGCGCCGGCTCAAGCGGGACCACGCCCAGACGGCGGATTTGGCCCAGGCCCTGTTCGACCGCATGTTTGCCGACATGGATCAGAACCTGCGCCAGATGGGGGTCGGTGATCTGGGCGTGGCCAAGCGGATCAAAGCCATGGCCAAGGCGTTCTACGGCCGCGTCGCGGCGTACGAAGCCGGCCTGGCCGCCGAAGACGCGACCCTGGCCGACGCCCTCAGGCGCAACCTGTTCCGCAAGACCGACCCGCGGAACGGGGACGTGGCCGCCGTCGTCGGGTACATGCGGCGCGAAGCGGCGGCGCTCGACGCCCTGGATCTCGACCGGATGATGGCGGGCGACGTCGGATTCGGACCGGCCCCCGGGGGGACACGGGGGGTGTCCCCCCGGCAACCAGGTGCGGGGGACGCCCCCGCGGCCCCCGGGCCAGGGCAGGAGCCAGGGCAGGGGGAGGACAAGGCATGACGCAGCGCCCGGCGCCCGAATTTTCCCGTGCCGTACCCGTGGAAAGCCTGGACGACGGCGAAACCGTCATCGACATCGAGGCCGACGCCGACGAACGGGCCGCCCTGGCCAGGCGTTTCGGCCTGCTCGCCCTGGACAGCCTGACGGCCAAGGTCGGCCTGACGCCCGTGGACGTCGGCCTTGTCCGCGTTCACGGCGCCCTGGCGGCGAAGGTTACCCAGGCCTGCGTGGTCACCCTGAAACCCGTGACGGCACGCGTGGAGGCGTCGTTCGAGCGCCTGTACGGCGCCGACGCCCCAGAGGAGGCGGCCGGCCTGATCACCGACGCGGACACCGAGGAGTCTCCCGAGCCCTTCACCCACGGTACCGTGGACGTGGGAGAGGCCGTCGCCGAGCAGCTGGCCCTGGAGCTGGACCCCTTTCCGCGCGCGCCGGGGGTCGCTTTCGACGGCTTTTCCAGCGCGTCCAAAAGCGTCGGCGATACCGGGGACGCCGGCCCCTTCGCGGTACTGGCCCGGCTGAAGGAAAAATCGAAATAGTCTCTGTGGACACCAGGGGAAATGCCAAGCGGCTTGCCCCGACCCGCATTTATGTTTATGTAAGCACCCGCCCGCGTACAGGCCGCGTCCGATCGAAAGTATCGCCAAATGGCTGTCCCGAAGAAAAAGGTTTCCAAGTCGCGCCGCGACATGCGCCGCGCGCACGACAGGCTTAAACCGGCGGTGTACGAGGAATGCCCCAATTGCGGCGACTTGAAGCGCCCACACCACGTCTGCCCCTATTGCGGCCAATACAAGGGCCGGGTGGTCACGGAGTCGGTCGACGCAGCCTGACGTCTTCTGGCACAGGCAACGAGGATACCCTCACGTGTCAACGCGATTGACCCTATCCCTGGACGCCATGGGAGGTGACAAGGCCCCGCAAATGGTCGTGGAAGGGGTTGACATCGCCCTTGCCCGGCTTCCCCAGGTGGACTTCCTGCTCTTTGGCGACGAAGGGCGCCTGGCGCCCCTGCTCGACCGGTTCCCCCGCGTAAAAGGCGTATCCCAGGTGCGCCACACCGACAGCGTGGTCAGCAACCACGAAAAACCGTCCCTGGCCCTGCGCACCGGGCGCAATTCGAGCATGGGCCTCGCCATCGACGCCGTCCGCAAGGGCGAGGCGGCGGGGGTGGTTTCCGCCGGCAACACCGGGGCGCTGATGGCCATGGCCATGTTCTCCCTCAAGATGCTGCCCGGCATCGACCGTCCCGCCATCGCCACCTGTTTTCCGACCCGGCGCGGGGAAAGCGTCATGCTCGACCTCGGTGCGAACGTGGAGTGCGACGCCGACAACCTGGTGCAGTTCGCCGTCATGGGCGAGGTCTTCGCGCGCAACGTCCTCGGCCTGGAGCAGCCGTCGATCGGCATTCTCAACGTCGGCGCGGAAGGCCTCAAGGGTAACGAGGCCGTCAAGAACGCCGCCGCCACCCTGCGGAGGACCGACCTGCCCATCAGCTTTTACGGTTTCATCGAAGGAGACGACATCGGCGCCGGCACCGTCGACGTCATCGTCACCGACGGCTTCACCGGCAATATCGCGCTGAAGACCGCCGAAGGCACGGCCATGCTGTTCGGTCAATTCCTGAAAGAGGCCTTGTCGGCCTCGCCCATGGCGCGCCTGGGTGGGCTGCTCGCCCGGTCGGCGCTGAACACGTTCCGCATGCGCGTCGATCCACGCCGCTACAATGGGGCCGTGTTGCTGGGCCTGGACGGAATCTGCGTGAAGAGCCACGGCGGCACGGACGCGCTCGGTTTCGCCAACGCCATCCGCATCGCGGTGGAGATGGTCGCCCATGGTTTCAACGAGGGCATCAAGCGGGACCTGGCGCATCTCAGCACCGCTCAGCGGACCCTGCGGAGGGCGGCCGCCGGCTGATGAGCGTACGCGCACGGATCATTGGGTGCGGCTCCTATCTGCCCGAACGGATACTCACCAACGCCGAACTGGCGACCATGGTGGACACGTCCGACGAGTGGATCGTGACGCGCACGGGCATCCGCCAACGCCATATCGTCGCCGAAGGAGAGAAGACCTCCGACCTTGGTTTCAAGGCGGCCGAGAGGGCCCTGCAACACGCCGACCTGAAGGCGCGGGACATTGATCTCGTCCTCGTGGCGACCGCCACGCCCGACAACACGTTTCCGGCCACCGCCACCAAGATCCAGGCCATGCTTGGCATGCGCAACGGCGCCGCGTTCGACCTCCAGGCCGTGTGCTCGGGTTTTGTTTACGGGCTCGCCATCGCCGACAATTTCATCAAGGCGGGCCAGGTGCGCACGGTGTTGCTCATCGGCGCCGAGGTTTTTTCCTGCATCCTCGACTGGAAGGACCGGTCCACCTGCGTATTGTTCGGCGACGGGGCCGGCGCCGTGGTCGTGCGCGCCGACGGCGGCCACCGGGAAGGGGCGCCAAACAACGCGCCGGGCATACTGTCCACCCACCTGCATTCCGACGGCACCCTGTGCGACATCCTGTACGTGGACGGCGGGCCGTCCTCCACGAAGACGGTCGGCCATGTGCGCATGGCGGGGCGAGAGGTATTCCGCCACGCCGTGATCAAACTGGCCGCCATCGTCGACGAGGCGCTGGAGGCCAATGGCCTGACCCGGGACGACATCGACTGGTTGGTGCCCCACCAGGCGAACAAGCGCATCCTCGCCAGCACGGCGCGCCGGCTGGGTCTGCCCTACGAACGCGTCGTCGTAACCATCGATCGCCACGCCAACACCTCGGCCGCTTCCATCCCGCTGGCCCTTGACGAGGCGGTGCGCGACGGCCGCATACAGTCCGGGCATCTGATCTTGATGGAGGCCATGGGCGGCGGTCTCACCTGGGCCGCGGGCCTGGTTCGCTGGTAAAGGGCGGGGCGGGGGGTGCTCCCGCGTTCCGCACCAAGCGGTTTCTGTGATATTGACGCCGTTCCCGCGTAACGATAGGCTTTTACGTGCTAATAATAAATCGGGGTGATTATGCCTGGGGGGGCAGGACGGCATGGCGGGGGGTAGGACGGCATGGCGGGAGTAACCATCACCCGCGCGCAGCTCGGCGAGGCCGTGTATCAAGAAGTCGGTCTCTCGAGGAATGAGTCGGCGGAGTTGTTGGAAGCGGTCCTGTCCCAGATATCGGATGCGCTGGCGCGGGGGGAGACCGTGAAGATCTCATCCTTCGGCACCTTCTCGGTGCGCCAGAAAGGCCAAAGGATCGGGCGCAACCCCAAAACCGGCGAAGAGGTGCCGATCCTGCCGCGCAAGGTACTGGTTTTCCGTCCCTCCCAGGTGCTGAAAAACCGGGTCAACGACAAGCGGCGGCCCGGGATGATGTCCTGATTATGACGGAAGCGGTTGAGAAAAAATATCAATCCCGCCGGAGGGGGAAGTCGGCGGAAGCGTTCCGGACCATCAGCGAGGCCGCCGGGGAACTCGAACTTCCCCAGCACGTGTTGCGGTTCTGGGAGACCAAGTTCCCCAACATCCGGCCGCTGAAGCGTGGCGGCGGGCGGCGCTATTACCGCCCCGAGGACCTGCTTCTCCTGCGCCGCATCCGCGATCACCTGTACGAGGACGGCTACACGATCAGGGGCGTGCAGAAACTGCTGCGGCGAAACGAGGGCAAAAAGCGCGGCAAGGACGACGACAGCCAGCGGGAGGGAATCGTCATCGACAAACGCCAGCAGGCGGAGCTCGCGGACGTGCTCGGAGAACTGGAGGAACTGCGCGACCTGTTGCGCGCTGCTTCCAAGGACTGACCCTGTCCGACGAACCGCCTACGCGATCTCTAGGGGTCATGATCAGCGCCCCTTGGTATTATTGCGCGCCAACCATGGGGCGCGTATAGTCGCGCCCGGCGCCGGACCCCGTCCGGTGCACGGTGGCGGAGCGTGGCGCAGCTTGGTAGCGCACTACACTGGGGGTGTAGGGGTCGCGGGTTCAAATCCCGCCGCTCCGACCATT